>NZ_JBEXSI010000005.1:0-185371 GCF_040613515.1 Streptomyces sp. NPDC006261 | reverse complement strand
GTTGATAGGCCAGATGTGGAAGCCCTGTAAGGGGTGGAGCTGACTGGTACTAATAGGCCGAGGGCTTGTCCTCAGTTGCTCGCGTCCACTGTGTTAGTTCTGAAATAACGAACGGCCGTGTTGTTGTCCGGTGTTGGTTAATTTCATAGTGTTTCGGTGGTCATTGCGTTAGGGAAACGCCCGGTTACATTCCGAACCCGGAAGCTAAGCCTTTCAGCGCCGATGGTACTGCAGGGGGGACCCTGTGGGAGAGTAGGACGCCGCCGAACAATTTTTCCGGGAAAGCCCCGTGCCATTGGCACGGGGCTTTCCTGCGTTCTGAAGCCATCCGGAACTTGGCCTCTGGTGAGCGGTGTGACAACCACGACTGCCGATCCATCGCTCACCAGGGTGCGGGGCGGGGAGCACCTCAGAGGCGGCCTGCGGCCTTGAGGGCCAAATAGGCGTCGGCGAGTGCGGGAGCGATGGTGTCCGGGGAGGCGTCCACGACGACGACGCCATGGCGCTGGAGTTTCTCTGCCGTGTTACGCCGCTCAGCCTGGGCCTGGTTGCCGGCGGCGGCGTCGTACACCGCATCCACCGTTCCCCGGGCCTTCGCCATCTCCTCGATCCGTGGATCGGACACAGCTGCCAGCAGAACCGTGTGGCGCCGGGTGAGCTGAGGGAGCAGCGGGAGGAGGCCCTCCTCGATGGGGGCCGCCTCCAGAGATGTCAGCAGGACGATCAGCGAGCCGCAGGGGGCGGTGGAGAGCGCTGTGGTGCTGATCCCCCGGGCGTCCGTCTCGACGAGCTCGGGTTCCAGTGAGGCAAGGGTATCGACGACCGCCGCCAGGACGTCGCCCGCGGCGGTCCGGCCCTGTACACGGGCTCGGACGCGGCGGTCGTAGGCCAGGAGGTCCACGCGGTCGCCGGCGCGCGTCGCGAGCGCGGTGAGGAGAAGCGTGGCGTCCATCGCCGCATCGAGGCGGGGAACGTCGCCCACCCGGCCCGCGGAGGTGCGTCCGGTGTCCAGAACGATCAGGATGTGCCGGTCGCGCTCGGGGCGCCATGTCCGGACCGCGACGGCCGACTGGCGTGCCGTTGCCCGCCAGTCGATGGAACGGGTGTCATCTCCTGGCACGTACACCCGCAGGCTGTCGAACTCCGTACCCTCCCCTCGCGTCAGGACGCTGGTGCGGCCGTCGAGTGCACGGAGTCGGGCGAGCCTGGACGGCAGATGCTTCCGGCTGGTGAACGGGGGCAGCACCCGCACGGTCCATGGGACGTGGTGGTTGCCCTGACGCGCGGCGAGGCCGAGCGGGCCGTACGAGCGGACCGTGATGCGCTCGGCCTGGCGGTCGCCGCGGCGGGTGGGGCGCAGAACAGTTCCCAGGCGCCGCTGTTCACCGGGAGGAACCGTCAACGTATGGCGGGACGCGGCCCGTTCGGTGCCGGTGGGCCAGCTGCTCGGCGGCCAGGCATCGCGGATCTGGGCCCGGAGCCGCCTTCGGGAGCTGTTGGTCACGGTGAGTTGTACTTCGGCCTCGTCACCAAGTCGAACGGATGTGTCACCGGATCGAGTGAATCGGAGCGTTCGCACTGGCGCTGCCAGGGCGTAGTCGCACAGAATCGCTAGTGAGAGCGGTGCGTTGACCGCGAGCATTCCGGTCCAGCTCGGAGCGAGGATGCCTACGGGGAGTGATCCCAGCGCAGCCAGCAGTGCGGTACGTCCGGTGAGGGCCATGGTCACCGCCTCATCGGGGTACGGGGACGTGGGCGAGCACCGAGGTGATGACGGAGTCGGGGGTGACTCCCTCCATTTCCGCCTCGGGCCGCAGGTGGATGCGATGACGGAGAGTGGGGAGCGCCAAGGCCTTCACGTCGTCCGGGGTGACGTAGTCGCGGCCGGTGAGCCAGGCCCAGGCGCGTGCGGTCGAGAGCAGTGCGGTGGCGCCTCGGGGAGAGACGCCGAGAGCGAGCGAGGGGGATTCGCGCGTGGCACGACAGATATCCACCACATAGCCGGCGATCTCGGGGGAGACCGTGGTCTTGGCGACGGCCGAGCGGGCCGCCTCCAGATCGGCTGGGCCTGCGACGGGCCGTATACCTGCTGCCTTGAGGTCGCGGGGGTTGAAGCCGTCGGCGTGGCGGGTGAGGACGTTGATCTCGTCCTCCCGGGAGGGCAGAGGAACCGTCAGCTTGAGCAGGAAGCGGTCCAGCTGGGCTTCCGGCAGCGGATAGGTGCCCTCGTATTCGACGGGATTCTGGGTGGCGGCGACGAGGAAGGGGTCCGGCAGCGGGCGGGGGGTGCCGTCGACGGTGACCTGCCGCTCCTCCATCGCTTCGAGGAGGGAGGCCTGGGTCTTGGGAGGGGTGCGGTTGATCTCGTCGGCGAGCAGCACGTTGGTGAAGACCGGGCCGGGCTGGAAGGAGAACTCGGCGGTGCGGGCGTCGTAGACGAGTGAGCCCGTCACGTCGCTCGGCATGAGATCAGGGGTGAACTGGACGCGCTTGGTATCGAGTTCGAGCGAGGCGGCGAGAGCCCGGGCCAGCAGGGTCTTTGCGACGCCGGGGACGCCCTCGAGGAGTACGTGTCCGCGGCAGAGCAGCGCGACGACGAGTCCGGTGACAGCCGGGTCCTGGCCGACCACGGCCTTGGCGATCTCAAAGCGGAGGGCTTCCAGGGACGCGCGGGCGCCGTCGGCTGGCTCCGGAGCCGCAGGGGCCGCGGGGACCGCTGTGGGTTCGGCCGGCTCGGGGGTCGGGGCGCTCATGAAGTGCGTACCTCTCTTTCGAGGGCGTCGATGTGCTCGGCCAACAGGACAAGGGCCGCGTCATCGGCGGGGGCCGGGCCGAAGAGCAGAGTGCTCAGGTCGTCGCCTGTGATGGTGCGGGCGGACACGGCAGGGAGGAGAACGTCGGAGGTGTGCGCCTCGCGGGCGGGTACGCCGACGAGGCGGGCGATGCGGGTTCGGGAGGCGGCTCGAAGGGATTCGGCCGCCCAGTCACGGGCGTTGGCCTTGCGGTAGAGGCCGGCGCGGCCCTCTGCGGATTCCGAGGCGCGGATGGAGACCGGCAGCCGTTCCATGACGAGAGGGCCGAGTCGGCGGGCCCGCCAGATCGCGGCGAGGCATGCGGCGAGGGCGAGTTGGAGTGTTCCCCAGATCCAGCCCGAGGGGATCAGGTCGAGGAAGCTGCTCTCGTCGCCCGAGGTCTCCTCGTCGTTGCCTCCGTTGTCATCGGGGGAGCCGTCATCGCTGATGGCGGATGGATCAGTCAGAGAGGGGAGGTACCAGACGAGATGAGGTCGCGCACCGAGGAGTTGCAGGGCGAGAGAGGCGTTCCCCTGTTGGTCCAGACGCTCGTTGTGGAGGAAGTCGGGGGAGCCGAGAAGGACGGTGTCGCCGTCTCCGCGTTCCTTGAGGATCAGCAGGCTGGGGGCGCCGTCGCTGGGGTAGCAGGCGGTGGCGTCCGGCGCTCTGTAGCGGAGGCCGCCCATGTCCGCCGTGCCGGCGCTGCGGGCGGCGGGGAAGGCGCACGACGGGGGAAGCCCGGCCACCGGGCGGTGGGGCTCGGTGCGTACGCCGGGGGCCAGTCTGGATGCGGCTGCCGGGCCCGGGGCGATCAGGAGGGTGCGGCCGGTGGAGGCGGCGGTCGCCTCGTGGAGCCGGCGCTGTTGCGCGGGGGTGAGGAGATTGGGGCCGGTGACCAGGAGCGAGGTGTCTGGTCCCGCCGCGGTGGTCGCTTCCTCCAGGGTCGTCGCGACGGTCACGGATATCCCGCGCGCCTTGAGGAGCTCGGCCGCGGCGCGGCTGCCCTTGGGGTCGGCGGAGCGGGGGTCGAGGTCTCCGTGGTTGGTGCCGGAGCGGACTGCGGCGAACGTGACGCCTGCGATCACGAGGATGAGCAAGGCGATCAGCAGCCCTCGTGCGCGCTTCCAGACCTGCTGCGGGGTGGGTGCCGTCGAGGTGGGGGCAGGGGCGGTGGCCGTGGTCATCCGGTCGCCCCTCTGGAGTCTCCGGGCAGCAGGGGCTTCGCCTCGTCGAGTTCGGTGTCCAGGGCGCTCAGGGCCAGATATGTGGGTTGGCCCGCGGTGCGGCCCCCGTATGTGACGTCGTCGAAGTCGCGGGCGGCGGAGCGCAGTCGGGTGGCGTGGCCGGGCAGGGCCTGGCCTGCTTGCGTTGCGGCTTCGTCCGCCGTGCGGCCGGGGCGGGGGTCGAGCAGGGCGCGTTCCTCCAGCGACCGGACGATGGCACGCATGCGTTCCTGGACGGCTTCGGTCCAGCGGAGAGCGGCGGCGTGCGCGTCGGCAGCGGCACGGTGCTGGGCGGCACTGCGGGGGCCGTTGCCTTCGAAGAGGGCGTCCGGGGGCCGGGAGGAGCGTTGGGGGGTGCCGAGCCGCCACCAGAGGGCGACGGCGAGGCCGATGACGATGAGGGTCAGGACGGCGAGTCCGGCCGGGCCGCCGGGGGCGGTGCCCGCGGCGGCGTCGAACACGCCGGCGACCCAGTCCCAGAAGTGGTTCAGGCCGCGTTGGAGGACGTTCGGATCGCTCTCGTGGTACATCGGTTCGGACAGCTCGCTCTCGGCCGCCTCCCGGGCGGGAACACGTGGTGTGTCCACGGGTATGTCGCCCGCGCCGGTGGCCTGCCGCGCCGCTGTGGTGCCCCCCGCCCCCGGCACGGAATCAGCTCCGAGGGGTGTCGGCGTCGTGGCCGGGAAGGCCTGCGGCCCGTGCGAGGTCGAGGTCGAGCGCCTCACGGCGGATGCGCTGGTCCACGTAGAGCAGTGCCATCACGCCGGCGACGAAGGGGTAGAGCAGTGTGGAGACGATCACTTCGCCGATGCCCGTGATGATCAGGAAGGGCCAGCCGAGGGAGGGGCCGCCGCTTTCGAAGAACTCGCTGATGTCGGTTCCGTCGGCGATGACCGCGGCCACGCCGAAGGGGATGGAGACGAGGAAGCTCACCAGGAAGACGAGCAGGTAGGTCAGCGCGAGGATGCCGAAGGTGCGCCACCAGGCACCGCGGACCAGCTTCGCCGACCTGCGCAGCGCGGCGATGATGCTCTGTCGTTCGAGCATCAGGGCGGGGGCGGCGAGGGCGAAGCTGACCTGCAGCCAGAGGATGACGACGCAGGCGGCGGTGAAGCCGAGGAGCGCCAGCGCCGCGCCGGCCTCGGAGCCGATCAGGAGCCCGGGACCGACACCGACGGTCATGACCGTGGCGGTGATCAGGGCCACCAGCAGGGTCAGTCCGATGAGGGGGAGGATCCGCGGACGGGCTTCGGCCCAGGCGTCGGAGAGCGTGACGGGGCGGCCCAGTACCGAGCGGCTGATCACCACGGTGACGATGGACGCGGTGAAGAGCGTGGCGATCATCGTGAGGAGGGAGGCCGGGGCGAGGGAGAGCAGTGTCGTCCGGGCGGATTCGGAGGCCTGGCGAAGGGCTTCGGTGCCGGTGGCGTTCGGGTCGACGTTGGTCGGCTTGGGCAGGAGGTGGCGCTGCATGAGGGTGACGGCGACCTGGATGACCACGGAGACCGCGAGGCTGAAGCCGAGTGCGGTGCGCCAGTGGGCGCGCAGGGCCGAGACCGAGCCGTCGAGGATCTCGCCGAGGCCCAGGGGGCGCAGCGGGATGACGCCGGGCTTCGCCGCCGGTGGCTTCATGCCCCAGTCCGGTCGCTGCGGTCCGCCGCCCCAGCCGGGGGCGGGCGGGCGGGTGCCGGGGCCGCTGCCGGGGTTGCTCGGTGGGGACCACTGCCCGGGAGGCGGCTGCCCGGGGGACCACTGTCCTGTCGATGCGCCTCCGTCCTGGGGTGCGGAGGGACGGGGAATGGCCGCCTCCTGGCCGTCCGAGGGGGCAGATCCGGGCGTCGCCCAGCCCGGAGAGTCGTTCATTCTCGCTCCTTCACCGTCCTGTCCGCTCATCGGGGCGGCAGGTTGGCAGCCATCGTGCCACGGGCCGGTGCGGTGCGGGCCGGGAGCCTTCTCTCCTTCGTGCCTTCATTTGTGGGCGACTCACCGGGCAGACTGGGCGGATGGCTGATCAGGACGTGCAAACGCCGGTGGGCGGCGAGCCTCCCGCGCTTTCCGTGCTCCGTTGGGACGAGCTTCCGGAAGGTCCCGTACTGGTGCTCCTCGACCAGACGCGGCTGCCCGCGGAGGAGGTTGAGCTGGTGTGTACGGATGTGCCCGCCCTGGTGCGGGCGATCCGGACGCTCGCGGTTCGGGGGGCGCCGCTGCTCGGGATCGCCGGGGGGTACGGGGTGGCGCTCGCGGCAGCACGGGGCTACGACGTGGCGGAGGCCGCCGGGCTGCTGGTGCGGGCGCGGCCCACCGCGGTGAATCTTGGTTACGGGGTGCGACGGGTGGCCGCGGCTTACGGGGCGGCGGCCGCGAAGGGGGCGGGGACGGCGGAGGCCGCGGCTGTGGCCTTGGCCGAGGCTCAGGCCGTGCACCGGGAGGACGCCCGGGCCAGTGTGCGTATGGCGGAGTACGGGACGGCGCTGCTGGAGGAGCTGCTACCGGGTCGTGGCTATCAGCTGCTGACCCACTGCAACACCGGGGCGCTGGTCTCCGGGGGCGAGGGGACGGCGTTCGCGGTGGCTCTGAGGGTCCACCGGAAGGGGCGGCTGCGCCGGCTGTGGGTGGACGAGACCCGGCCGCTGCTCCAGGGGGCGAGGCTGACGGCGTACGAGGCGGCGCGCAGCGGGATGGCGTACAGCCTGCTGACGGACAGTGCGGCGGGCTCCCTGTTCGCCGCGGGGGAGGTGGATGCCGTACTCATTGGGGCGGACCGCATTGCCGCAGACGGCTCGGTGGCCAACAAAGTGGGGAGCTATCCGTTGGCTGTGCTCGCGAAGTACCACCATGTGCCGTTCATCGTGGTGGCGCCGACGACGACCGTGGACATGGAGACGGCCGAAGGCACATCGATCATCGTCGAGCAGCGTTCCGGGCAAGAAGTGACGGAGGTCACATCGCCGGGAGGCGGGTCGGTGGGCTCCGGGGGTGGGATGGTCGTCGCACCCCTCGGGGCCCCGGTGTACAACCCGGCTTTCGACGTCACGCCGTCCGAATTGATCACGGCGATCGTCACCGAGGAGGGCGTCATTTCCCCGGTCACGGGGGTCGGACTGGCAGAGCTGTGTGCCAGGTCATCGCAGGTAACGATTAGCTAATGGGATGATGTCGATTATGAAGGGACGCGTCCTTGTCGTCGACGACGACACCGCACTGGCCGAGATGCTCGGGATTGTGCTGCGTGGAGAAGGTTTCGAGCCGTCGTTCGTAGCGGACGGCGACAAGGCACTGGCCGCATTTCGTGAGGCCAAGCCGGACCTGGTGCTGCTCGACCTCATGCTGCCCGGAAGGGACGGCATCGAGGTGTGCAGGCTGATCAGGGCCGAGTCCGGTGTGCCGATCGTCATGCTCACTGCCAAGAGCGACACCGTCGATGTGGTGGTCGGCCTGGAATCAGGGGCCGACGACTACATCGTCAAGCCGTTCAAACCTAAGGAGTTGGTCGCCCGGATCAGGGCCCGCCTGCGGCGGTCCGAAGAGCCCGCGCCGGAGCAGTTGACCATCGGTGACCTCGTCATCGACGTGGCCGGTCACTCCGTGAAGCGGGAGGGGCAGTCCATCGCCCTGACGCCGCTGGAGTTCGACCTGCTGGTCGCTCTCGCCCGCAAGCCGTGGCAGGTCTTCACCCGTGAGGTCCTGCTGGAGCAGGTCTGGGGCTACCGGCACGCGGCCGACACCCGGCTGGTGAACGTGCACGTCCAGCGGCTGCGCTCCAAGGTCGAGAAGGACCCGGAGCGGCCGGAGATCGTCGTGACCGTCCGAGGGGTCGGTTACAAGGCCGGACCGAGCTGACATGGCCGAAGGCAGCGCTGCTCCGATCCCCGGGGAGCCGGGAGTCCGTGCGGAGCGGGCTGCCGGTCCGGGACGGAAGGCTTCTCGTATGAGCCGTTTCCCGCAGGGCGGCCGGTTGTTCCAGGACCGGACGCCCGGCGGGCCCGTACCGCGTCTGCTGATGCGGTGGGTCCGTCGTCCGTTGCTGCCCGCCGCGCGGTTGTGGCGGCGCAATCTGCAGCTCCGGGTCGTCGCGGGGACCCTGCTGATGTCGATGGGCGTCGTGCTGCTGCTCGGCTTCGTCGTGATCGGACAGGTCCGCAACGGTCTGCTCGACGCGAAGGGCAAGGCCGCCCAGACCCAGGCCGCCGGTGGTTTCGCCGCGGCGCAGGAGAAGGCGAATGCCTCCCTGGCGCCGGGCGGGCAGGGCACCGAGGGGCCCGACGGCATGACCGCCAACACCTCGTGGCGCACCGAGCTCGTCGACCAGCTGGCCAGTGGCGGCAAGAACGCCTTCAACGTGGTCGCGCTCAGCGCGGACTCGGTGAGCGAGGGCGCGGGCAACCGAGCCCCGCGTGGATCCGGCAGCGTCGAGGCCTCCAGCGTGCCCGAGCGCCTGCGCCAGGACGTGGGCAAGGGGCAGGGAGCGTTCCAGACGTACTCCTTGATCCGGTATTCCAACGGCAACGAGTCCCAGCCGGGCCTCGTCGTGGGCAAGCGGCTCTACGACATCGACCAGCAGGCCTACGAGCTCTACTACCTCTTCCCGCTCACGCAGGAGGAGAAGTCCCTGACGCTGGTCAAGACGACCCTGGCGACCGCCGGGCTGTTCGTGGTCGTGCTGCTCGGAGCCATCGCCTGGTTCGTGGTGCGGCAGGTCGTCACGCCGGTGCGGATGGCGGCCGGTATCGCCGAGCGGCTCTCCGCCGGGAAGCTCCAGGAACGGATGAAGGTCACCGGCGAGGACGACATCGCCCGGCTCGGTGAGGCCTTCAACAAGATGGCGCAGAACCTTCAGCTGAAGATTCAGCAGTTGGAGGAGCTCTCCCGGATGCAGCGGCGTTTCGTCTCCGACGTCTCGCACGAGCTGCGGACCCCGCTCACGACCGTGCGGATGGCCGCCGACGTCATCCATGAGGCGCGTGCCGACTTCGATCCGATCACCGCGCGCTCGGCCGAGCTGCTCGGCGATCAGCTCGACCGCTTCGAGTCGCTGCTGTCGGACCTGCTGGAGATCAGCCGGTTCGACGCGGGCGCCGCGGCGCTGGAGGCGGAGCCGATAGACCTGCGGACCGTGGTGCACCGGGTGATCGGCGGTGCCGAACCGCTCGCCGAGCGCAAGGGCAGCCGGATTCTCGTCATCGGCGACGACCAGCCGGTGATCGCCGAGGCCGATGCCCGGCGCGTCGAGCGGGTGCTGCGCAACCTTGTGGTCAACGCCGTCGAGCACGGTGAGGGCCGGGACGTCGTCGTGCGGATGGGCGTGGCCCAGGGCGCGGTCGCCGTGGCCGTACGGGATTACGGGGTCGGGCTCAAGCCGGGCGAGGCGACCCGCGTCTTCAACCGGTTTTGGCGCGCCGACCCGGCGCGGGCCCGGACGACCGGCGGGACCGGGCTCGGGCTCTCCATCGCCGTCGAGGACGCCCGGCTGCACGGCGGCTGGCTCCAGGCGTGGGGCGAGCCGGGAGGCGGGTCCCAGTTCCGGCTGACCCTGCCCCGTACGGCGGACGAGCCGCTGCGCGGTTCGCCGATACCGCTGGAGCCCGAGGACTCCCGGCGCAACCGGGAGAACCGGGAGCGCGAGGAGGCGCCGACGGGCGACAACCGGCTGGTGTCCGTACCGAACCAGCCCGGCGCGGCGAAGCGCTCGCCGCTGCCCGTGCCGGCCCGCGGCTCCACGGTGCCGCACCCGGCCCCCGCCTCGGTGCACCCGGCGGCGCTTCCCGGCAACGGGGCCCGCGTGGTGGCACGTCCGGCACCGGAGCGTTCCGGCGGTGCCGGTTCCCCGGCGGGTTCCCCAGCGCAGAATTCCGACCAGGAGGACACCACTCGTGGGTACTGACCGCCGTCGTGGTGGCCCCGGACGCGGCGCGCGGATGTCCGCGCTGCTCGGCTGCTCCGTCATCGTGCTCGCCGGCTGCGGGTCGATGCCGGTGACCGGTGACGTCAAGGCGGTCGACGCCTCCCAGCCGGGGGACTCCCAGGTGCAGGTGTACGCGGTGGAGCCCCGGGAGGGCGCGGCGCCCAGCGAGATCGTCGACGGGTTCCTGGAGTCGATGACCAGCGACGATCCCGGCTTCCGGACCACGCGCAAGTACCTGAGCGAGGACGCGGCCGAGACCTGGCAGCCGGGCGAGGGCACGACGGTGCTCACCCAGGCGCCCAACCGCAGCGGCCCCCTGCTCCACGACGAGGAGCGCCGGGACTCCGAGACCTCCTACACGCTGACCGGCGAGAAGGTCGCGGCGGTCGACGCCCAGAGCTCCTATCAGCCGCTCGCCCCCACCGAGTACTCCCAGGTGCTGCACCTGGTGCGGGAGAAGGTGGCGGACGGGAAGCTCGAGTGGCGCATCGACATCGTGCCGGACGGGCTGGTCCTCGGGCAGTCCGACTTCAAGCGGCTCTACCGGTCTGTGAACAAGTACTACTACGCCACCGGGCAGGCGAACGGAGAGCCGACGCTCGTCGCCGACCCCGTCTACGTACGCACCGGCACCGATCCGGTCACGCGGATGAGCACGGCGACACAGACGGTCAGAACACTGCTCGAGGGGCCGACGAACTGGCTGCGGCCCGTGGTCGACTCCCGGTTCCCCACCGGGACCGCCCTGCGGAAGGACGTCGTCGCGCTGGCCCCCGACGACCAGAACGTGCTGAAGGTGCCGCTCAACGGCAAGGCCGACAAGGCGGGCCGGGCGGCCTGCCGGATGATGGCCGCCCAGGTGCTCTTCACCCTGAGGGACCTGACCTCCGCGCGGGTCGAGCAGGTGGAGCTGGAGGGCGGGCGGGGCCGGCTCTGTGCGCTGGACGCGGACGAGGCGGCGAAGTTCTCCTCCGACAGCGGCTCCGACGGGCCTGACAGCCAGTACTTCATCGATGCCAAGGGAAGGGTCCAGCGGATCCCCAGCGCCTCCGAGGGCATCGGCACGCCCGAGGCGGTACAGGGACCCCTCGGTGTCGGCACGGTCGCGATGGGCGCCGTCGGAGTGGCCCGGGACGAACAGCGGGCCGCCGCGGTCTCGGCCACCGGGCAGAACCTCTACGTCGCTTCCCTGGACGTGGAGGATGAGCTGGCCGCTCCCGTGGTGACCAGCGCGGGGAAGAAGGCCGACGACCGGCTGTCGTCGCCGAGCTGGGACGGGCGCGGCGATCTGTGGGTCGCCGACCGCGACAAAGCGCGCCCGAGGCTGCTGCGGCTGGCCGAGGGAGAGGACGAGCCGCAGGAGGTCCGGGTCCCGGGCCTGGGCGGCGGGCGGATCGAGGAGCTGCGGCTGTCGGCGGACGGGGTGCGGATCGCCCTGCTGGTGACGGAGGACGGGCATACGACACTCAAGATCGGCCGGGTCGAGCGGCGCGGCACCGACGAGGCGCCCGAACTCTCGGTCGAGGACCTGCGCCAGGCCGCGCCGCAGCTCACGGATGTGACGGCCATCTCCTGGTCGGGCCGCAGCCGTCTCGTGGTGGTCGGCAAGGAGGCGGGCGGTGTCCAGCAGGTGCGGTACGTGCAGGCGGACGGTTCCACGCCCGCCTCCGGCGCTTCCGGGGTGCTGCCCGGTGTGAACCAGGTCCAGGCGGTCGCCGCGGCGGACGACGAGCTGCTTCCGCTGATGGCGGAGACCGAGGGCGACGGCATAGTGAAGCTCTCGCCGGGGGACAACTGGCAGACGGTGCTGGAGGAAGGCACCTCGCTGGTCTACCCGGGCTGACCCGGGGGTTTTCCACAGGGGTGGTCCGTTGCCCGGAGGCCGGGCACGGTGGATCCATGCTGGATTGGTGGCGGGAGTTGTCCGGACTGGTCCTGCCGGTGGCCTGTGCGGGCTGCGGCAGGCCGCGTACGGAGCTGTGCTCGGTGTGCGGGGCCGCTCTGAACGGCGTGCCGGCCCGCAGGGTGCGACCCTCGCCCCGGCCCCGGGGGCTTCCGGCGGTGCATGCGACGGCACCGTACGAGAACGCCGTACGCGCGGTGCTGCTGGCCCACAAGGAGCGCGGGGCACTCGGGCTCGCCGGACCGCTCGGGCAGGCCTTGGCGGCGGCCGTGCGGGCCGGGGCGGGGCAGGCGGGGCTCACGGGGCCCCTGCTGCTGGTGCCCGTACCCTCCGCGCGCTCCGCGACCGCGGCGCGCGGGCATGATCCGGTGCTCCGGATCGCCCGGGCGGCCGCCCGCGAGCTGCGGCGGACGGGCCGGTCGGCCCGGGTGCTCCCGGTGCTGCGGCAGCGCCGCGCGGTCGCCGACCAGTCGGGTCTCGGGGCGCGCCGGCGGCGGGCGAATCTCGCCGGGGCGCTGGGAGTGGCCGGAGGGGGGGAGCGGCTGCTCGCCCACGGGAGGGTGGTCCTGGTGGACGACCTGTTGACGACGGGATCGACGCTGGCCGAGGCGGCGCGGGCGGTCACCGAGGCGCTCGGGGGCGACGGGAGACGCTCCGGCCGGGGGGTGTGCGCGGCGGCGGTCGTCTCTGCTTCTCCGTCCGCCTTCGAAATAAACCGGAACTGACTGAGAACTTGCATCGTTGCAGGTAATGGCAGGGCAAAACCCCCTGAACGGAGGTAAGTACCGGTAGCGGGTGCCGTTACCCCGGTGTGCAGGCTATGTTCAGTTGTGAGGAACGGTGAAGGCCGAACCTCGATGAATGCACCATGAGGTTTCGGGCAGGTAACTCACCGAGAGACCGGAAGCGATCGAGCCGGTTGGGTAGTGACCTCTCCGACGGGGGAGGAGGAGGCGAAAGTCACCGAGTCCGAGGCTCCTGGGGATCACCGGGGGCTGGTGCAAAAGGGAGATGCCCCGCCGTTGAAGCGGGGCGATCCGGGAACGGAGTTCTGCGTGGACATCGTCGTCAAGGGCCGCAAGACCGAGGTGCCCGAGCGGTTCCGCAAGCACGTGGCCGAGAAGCTGAAGCTGGACAAGATCCAGAAGTTCGACGGCAAGGTGATCAGCCTCGACGTCGAGGTGTCCAAGGAGCCGAATCCCCGTCAGGCCGACCGTTCCGACCGGGTGGAGATCACACTCCGTTCGCGTGGCCCGGTCATCCGGGCGGAAGCGGCGGCGGGCGACCCCTACGCAGCGCTCGACCTGGCCACCGGAAAGCTGGAGGCCCGGCTGCGCAAGCAGCACGACAAGCGCTACAGCCGCCGGGGCAACGGCCGCCTGTCGGCCGCAGAGGTCGGGGACGTGGTGCCGGGTGTCGCCTCGTTCGACGAGGACGGCGAGCTGGTCGGCGAGCAGCCGTCGGAACCCGTACCGACCACGAAGGTCGGATCGATCGAGGTGCAGGGCGAAGGGCCTCTCGTGATGCGCGAGAAGACCCACACCGCCGCACCCATGGCGCTCGACCAAGCGCTCTACGAGATGGAACTGGTCGGGCACGACTTCTACTTGTTCGTCGACTCCGAGACGAAGGAGCCCAGTGTCGTCTACCGGCGACACGCCTACGACTACGGCGTCATCCACCTGAGGACCGACCCGCTCGCCGCTGACGAAGCAGGCGGCGCGGGTGGTGCGCTCGGCGGCTGACGACACTCCGCCACGGTGCCCCTGGAGCGTTTTCACGCCACCGGGGGCACCTGCGTGCGAGGACAGGATCACCGCTTCTGCGTCCCGGCATGGAATCATGGCGTCCCAAGCCAATCGGCGGCCGGTGAAACGCCGTTGGCGGACGACTGATGACTATCAGGCCGTGGCCTTCAGGGGGAGGAACGATGGCGGACACCTTCGGGCCCGTGCGCGACGCGAGTGGTTCCGGCGACGGTGGTGCCCATGCCGGCGGTGAGGCGGACGGCGCCTCGCGTAAGGAGCCCATCCGGGTTCTCGTGGTCGACGACCACGCGCTCTTCCGCAGGGGTCTGGAGATCGTCCTCGCTCAGGAGGAGGACATCCAGGTCGTCGGCGAGGCCGGTGACGGTTCGGAGGCGGTCGACAAGGCCGCCGACCTGCTGCCCGACATCATTCTGATGGATGTGCGGATGCCCAAGCGCGGGGGCATCGAAGCCTGTACCTCCATCAAGGAGGTGGCCCCCAGTGCGAAGATCATCATGCTGACGATCAGCGACGAAGAGGCCGACCTCTACGACGCGATCAAGGCGGGTGCCACCGGATACCTCCTCAAGGAGATCTCCACCGACGAGGTGGCGACGGCCATTCGCGCCGTCGCGGACGGGCAGTCCCAGATCAGCCCGTCCATGGCTTCCAAGTTGCTCACCGAGTTCAAATCGATGATCCAGCGCACCGACGAGCGCCGGCTTGTCCCCGCCCCCCGGCTCACCGAACGGGAACTGGAAGTCCTCAAACTCGTGGCGACCGGCATGAACAACCGGGATATCGCCAAGGAGTTGTTCATTTCTGAGAACACGGTGAAGAACCACGTGCGCAATATCCTGGAGAAGCTGCAGCTGCACTCCCGCATGGAAGCCGTGGTCTATGCCATGCGGGAGAAGATCCTGGAGATCAGGTAGGGGCCGTGGCGTCCGCTCGGCCCCTCAGCGGCAGGCCCGCTGCAGGGCCCGGCCGATCTCATCCCTGAGCGGGTCGCGCAGCTCCGGTGCGTCGGTCCGCTCCAGCCGGATGTCCGTACAGCCCACCCAGGCCGCCGCCTCCACCAGGGCCTCGGCCATCGGGACCACCGCCTTCGGGCCGGCCAAAGAAGCCTGCCGGGCGACCAGCGTGGTGCCCTCGCGCGCCGGGTCGACGCGGCCCTGGAGCTTCCCGCCCGCGAGCAACGGCATCGCGAAGTAGCCGTGGATCCGCTTCGGCTTGGGGACGTACGCCTCCAGCCGGTGCGTGAAACCGAAGATCCGCTCGGTACGCGCCCGCTCCCAGATCAGCGAGTCGAACGGCGACAGCAGCGTCGTACGGTGGCGGCCGCGCGGCTCCGTGGCCAGTGCCTCGGGGTCCGCCCAGGCCGGCTTGGCCCAGCCCTCCACCGCCACCGGGACCAGGCCCGAGTCCGCCACCACCGCGTCGAACTCCTCGCCCCGCAGCCGGTGGTAGTCCGCGATGTCGCTGCGGGTGCCGACCCCCAGGGACTTGCCCGCCAGCGCGACCAGCCGCCGCCGGCACTCGGTGTCGCTCAGGTCGTCGTGGAGCACGGCGTCAGGGATGGCGCGCTCGGCGAGGTCGTAGACCCGCTTCCAGCCGCGCCGCTCGGTGCAGACCACCTCGCCGTACATCAGGGCCCGTTCGACGGCGACCTTGGAGGCCGACCAGTCCCACCACTCCCCGCCGTTCTTCGCGCCACCGAGCTCGGTCGCCGTCAACGGGCCCTCGGTGCTCAGCTGCTTGACCACCGTGTCGTACACGCCGTCGGGCAGATCGTGGTGCCACTGCGGACGGGCGCGGTAGGCGCGGCGGCGGAACGCGAAGTGGGGCCACTCCTCGACGGGCAGGATGCAGGCGGCGTGCGACCAGTACTCGAAGGAGCGGCCGCCCGACCAGTACGCCTCCTCCACCGTGCGCCGGCCGACCGCGCCGAGCCGTGCGTAGGGGATCAGCTCGTGCGAGCGTGCCAGCACCGAGATGGTGTCCAGCTGGACGGCCCCGAGGTGGCGCAGCACCCCCGGCACCCCCGCCCTGCGGTCCGGCGCCCCCAGGAGGCCCTGGGCGCGCAGCGCTATGCGGCGGGCCTGGTCGGCGGAGAGTTCGACTGCGGGAGGAGGCACAGGCGTCATACGTCGAACCCTAGACCGCACCACTGACAGTGAGGTGGGGAATCAGGCCACCGCCTCACCGCCTCACCGTCCGGAGTCGGCGGTTCCGCCGGGCCGTTCGGCGTGCCGCTCGGGGAGATACGGGTGGGCGCCGGGAAGCCCCAGGTCGGACGGGAGCAGCGCCGCCGTCCAGGCGTCGCGCCGCACCCCCTTGTTGAGCAGCCCGGACCGCTGGTCGCCCTCCAGCCGGAATCCCGCCCGCAGGGCGACGGCACGGGAGGCCCGGTTGCCGATCTCGGCCCGCCACTCCAGCCGGTCCGCCCGGAGCGCGGTGAAGGCCCAGTGGGCGGAGCCGAGCACCGCCTCGGTGACGTACCCGTGACCGCGGTGCTCCTTGGTGGACCAGTAGCCCACCTCGTACGTCGCCGGCCGGCTGCGGCGGTCGATGCCGAGCGCCCCGACGAGCGTCCCGTTCTCCCGCAGCACCAGGGCGAAGCTGTACGCGGAGTCGTCCCGCCATCCCGTCGGGGCGAGCTTCGCGGTGAAGAGCTCCGCGTCGGTGAGCCGGTACGGGGAGGGGATCACCGTCCAGCGCTGGATGTCCGGGTCCTGACAGGCGGCGTGCACCCGGTAGGCGTCCTGCGGACCGAACGGCCGCAGAAGAAGTCGTCGCGTGGTGAGAGTGGTCGGCTCCATACGGTGATTCTCGTGAGCGGGCAGCCGCGATGCGAGCACTTTTGGGGCTTCCCGGCACCTTCCGCGCCTCTGGGCCGTTGTCCTTGGAGGGTGCGGCGAGGTCCACGCGGCAGCAGCCCTCCCGACGCGGTGGTGTCCTCGCTTACGATGGCCGTTGCGGTGGGGCCCACCTGCCGTGCCCGCGCCAGAGTCCATTACACGACCCAGTGCCAGGCCCGACCGGCAAGGAGACCAGCCTCAGTGTCCGTCTTCAACAAGCTCATGCGTGCAGGCGAAGGCAAGATCCTGCGCAAACTGCACCGCATCGCGGACCAGGTCAGCTCCATCGAAGAGGACTTCGTCAACCTCTCCGACGCCGAGCTGCGGGCGCTCACCGACGAGTACAAGGAACGGTACGCGGACGGCGAGAGCCTGGACGACCTGCTTCCCGAAGCGTTCGCCACGGTCCGTGAGGCCGCGAAGCGCGTCCTCGGACAGCGCCACTACGACGTACAGATGATGGGCGGAGCCGCGCTGCACCTCGGCTACGTGGCCGAGATGAAGACCGGTGAGGGCAAGACCCTCGTCGGCACCCTGCCCTCGTATCTCAACGCGCTCTCCGGCAAGGGCGTGCACCTGATCACGGTCAACGACTACCTCGCCGAGCGCGACTCCGAGATGATGGGCCGGGTCCACAAGTTCCTCGGCCTGACCGTCGGCTGCATCATCGCCAACATGACGCCGGCCCAGCGTCGCGAGCAGTACGCGTGCGACATCACGTACGGCACGAACAACGAGTTCGGTTTCGACTACCTCCGCGACAACATGGCGTGGTCCAAGGACGAGCTCGTCCAGCGCGGCCACAACTTCGCCGTGGTCGACGAGGTCGACTCGATCCTGGTCGACGAGGCCCGTACGCCGCTGATCATCTCCGGCCCGGCCGACCAGGCCACCAAGTGGTACGGCGACTTCGCCAAGCTGGTCACGCGCCTCACCAAGGGTGAGGCGGGCAACCAGCTCAAGGGCATCGAGGAGACCGGCGACTACGAGGTCGACGAGAAGAAGCGGACCGTGGCCATCCACGAGACCGGTGTCGCCAAGGTCGAGGACTGGCTCGGCATCGACAACCTCTACGAGTCGGTCAACACCCCGCTCGTCGGCTATCTGAACAACGCCATCAAGGCCAAGGAACTGTTCAAGAAGGACAAGGACTACGTCGTCATCGACGGCGAAGTCATGATCGTCGACGAGCACACCGGCCGTATCCTCGCCGGCCGCCGCTACAACGAGGGCATGCACCAGGCGATCGAGGCGAAGGAAGGGGTGGACATCAAGGACGAGAACCAGACCCTCGCCACGATCACCCTGCAGAACTTCTTCCGCCTCTACGACAAGCTCTCCGGCATGACCGGCACGGCGATGACCGAGGCCGCCGAGTTCCAGCAGATCTACAAGCTCGGCGTGGTGCCCATCCCGACGAACCGGCCGATGGTCCGGGCCGACCAGTCGGACCTGATCTACCGCACCGAGGTCGCCAAGTTCGCCGCGGTCGTCGACGACATCGCCGAGAAGCACGAGAAGGGCCAGCCGATCCTGGTCGGCACCACCTCGGTCGAGAAGTCCGAGTACCTCTCGCAGCAGCTCTCCAAGCGCGGTGTCCAGCACGAGGTCCTCAACGCCAAGCAGCACGACCGGGAGGCGACGATCGTCGCCCAGGCCGGCCGCAAGGGTGCCGTCACGGTCGCCACGAACATGGCCGGCCGAGGGACCGACATCAAGCTCGGCGGCAACCCGGACGACCTCGCCGAGGCGGAGCTGCGCCAGCGCGGTCTCGACCCGGTGGAGAACGTCGAGGAGTGGGCGGCCGCGCTGCCCGCCGCGCTGGAGTCGGCCGAGCTGGCCGTGAAGGCGGAGTTCGAAGAGGTCAAGGAGCTCGGCGGGCTGTACGTGCTCGGCACGGAGCGGCACGAGTCGCGCCGTATCGACAACCAGCTGCGCGGTCGTTCCGGCCGTCAGGGCGACCCGGGCGAGTCCCGCTTCTACCTGTCGCTGGGCGACGACCTGATGCGCCTGTTCAAGGCTCAGATGGTCGAGCGCGTCATGTCGATGGCGAACGTCCCGGACGACGTGCCGATCGAGAACAAGATGGTCACCCGTGCCATCGCCTCCGCCCAGTCGCAGGTCGAGCAGCAGAACTTCGAGACGCGTAAGAACGTCCTGAAGTACGACGAGGTGCTCAACCGGCAGCGCGAGGTCATCTATGGTGAGCGCCGCCGTGTTCTGGAGGGCGAGGACCTCCAGGACCAGATCCGGCACTTCATGGACGACACGATCGACGACTACATCGGCCAGGAGACCTCCGAGGGCTTCGCCGAGGAGTGGGATCTGGACCGGCTGTGGGGCGCCTTCAAGCAGCTCTACCCGGTGAAGGTCACCGTGGAGGAGCTGGAGGAGGCGGCCGGGGACCTGGCGGGCGTCACCGCCGAGTTCATCGCCGAGTCGGTCAAGAACGACATCCACGAGCAGTACGAGGAGCGCGAGAAGACCCTCGGCGCCGACATCATGCGTGAGCTTGAGCGGCGCGTGGTCCTCTCCGTGCTGGACCGCAAGTGGCGCGAGCACCTCTACGAGATGGACTATCTCCAGGAGGGCATCGGCCTGCGGGCCATGGCGCAGAAGGACCCGCTGGTCGAGTACCAGCGCGAGGGTTTCGACATGTTCAACGCCATGATGGAGGGCATCAAGGAGGAGTCCGTCGGCTACCTGTTCAACCTGGAGGTCCAGGTCGAGCAGCAGGTCGAAGAGGTTCCCGTGCAGGACGCGGCCGAGCGCACCTCGCTCGCCAAGGAGGGCGCGCCCGCCGCGCGTCCGGAGATCCGGGCCAAGGGCCTGGAGGCCCCGCAGCGTCCGGACCGGCTGCACTTCTCCGCTCCCACGGTGGATGGCGAGGGCGGCGTCGTCGAGGGCGACTTCGCCACCGACGGTGCGCAGTCCGGCTCCTCGGACGGCATGACGCGTGCAGAGCGCCGCAAGGCGCAGAAGAGCGGTGGCGGCGGCGGTCGCCGTCGTAAGAAGTAGCAGCAGCGCCGCATCGGCCGGGGCCGGACACCACAGGGTGTCCGGCCCCGGCCGCGTTGTGAGTGTCACCGCGGGCCCGGGCGGGCGGGGACGAGGCGTTCGCCGCCCAGTTCCACGGCCGCGCAGCGCCAGCGCTGGTCGGCGCCCTGTTCCAGGCGGAAGGCCATGGCCTGCACCCGGTCGCCCGCCGTGATGCTGGCGAAGGCCTCGACCACCCCGGTGGCGGGCTGGGCGCCGTGGCAGTGGCGCAGGACCGGGCGGTGTCCCCGGGTGGCCCCGAGCGGGGTGCTGGGGGCCAGTTCGGCGAGCTGGTCGTAGGCGTCGCCGATGGTGTGGCCGAGCATCCAGTGCACCGGGCGCTGGCCGCTGAGGACCGCGAGCAGCCGTTCGGCGAACCACTGGTGTGGCCGCGGCGGGCGGTGCGGCTGGAGCCGCCGGGACCGCTGGGGAGGTACGCCCCTGGGCCGGCGCTGGTCGCTACGGCCGACGGGCCTCGTGCTGTTCATGCTCATGTTCATCGCCCCCGTGAACCGGGCCCGGCGAATACCGGGCAGTAACTTGTGCTGGGGATCTTCTACGGGGACGGCCGGCAACACCGCAAGGGGCTCCCGCGCCCGGTCAGGGGCTCGGCGGCATTCACCTATCCGGGGCACGGGCCATGTGCCGCAAGGGCCGGAGTGGGGGTGACGGGGCGTCGCGGGTGGACGGGGCCCCCGGTTGCCGAAACCCGAAAGGGGACGGTCCCCACGTATCCTGAAGGCGTCTCCGACTACGAAAGCGGCCTGCCATGCGCGTGTACGTCCCCCTGACCCTCTCCGGTCTCGCAGCGGCACACGCGGCCGGCGAGGTCGGCCCGGGGCCGCTGACGGCCTACGCGGTCACCCCCGGGCTGCGCGAGTGGTACGTCTCCGACGACATCGAGGAGCTGGAGTACGCGGCGCTCAACCGGGCCGCCGCCGCCTCGCTCCGGCTGATCGCCGGGAACCCGGACGAGGCGCGGCGCCGCATCGTCGTCGCCGTCGACGTCCCCGATGGGGCCGCCACCGCAGACCCCGACCAGGGGTTGAGCGCGGTCTCGCTCGGCGAGGTGCGCCTCGCGGCCGCCCTGCCACTGGCCAAGGCGGCCGCGGTGCACGTGGACGCCGACGAGGCCGAGAAGGACGTGGCCGCGGCCGCGGCGGCCCTGGGGGCGGCGGACCTCGGCGACGACGACGCGCAGTTCACGGTGGACGGGGCGGAGGACCACGAGCTGCTCTGGTTCGGTGTCCAGGAGATTCCGCAGCTCATCGGCTGAGGCCCTTCGCGCGACCGGCGCTTCCGCGTTGTCGGACCCGGCAGGTACTTTTTTCTGATGACACCCGGGAAGACACGCACGCATCTGGTCTGGGACTGGAACGGCACGCTGCTCGACGACATCCACGCCGTCATCCACGCGACGAACGCCGCGTTCGCCGAGGTGGAGCTGGCGCCGCTCACGCTGGAGCAGTACCGGGAGATGTACTGCGTGCCCATACCCCGCTTCTACGAGCGGCTGCTGGGCCGGCTGCCCACGGAGGCCGAGTGGGAGCGGATGGACGACATCTTCCACCGGTACTACGCGGAGCGCCGGGTCGTCTGCGGGCTCACCGCCGGGGCGGAGGACCTGCTCGCGCAGTGGCAGCTGGCCGGGCACAGCCAGTCGCTGCTGAGCATGTACGGGCACGAGCACCTCGTGCCCGTCGTGCGCGGTTACGGGATCGAGTCGCACTTCGTCCGCGTGGACGGGCGCACGGGCCCGTCGGGCGGGAGCAAGGCGCTGCATATGGAGCGGCACTTCGAGGCGCTGGCGGGGGTGGGCGGGATATCCCCGGAGAACTCGGTGGTCATCGGGGACGCGGTGGACGACGCGGTGGCCGCGGCGCATGTGGGGGCGCGGGCCGTGCTGTACACCGGGGGGTCGCACAGCCGGAGCAGTCTGCTGGCCGCGGGGGTGCCGGTGGTGGACAGCCTGGGGGAGGCGGTCGCCTTGGCGGAGACGTTCTCCGCCTGACGGGGGCGGGTGCGGGGGGCCGTGCTGCGGGATTCGGGGCGTGCGGGATTCGGGGCGCTGCCCGGACCCCGGTCGGCCCCGGTCTCAAAGGCCCAACGGGCGGGATTCGGCCGGGCTCGACCGCGTTCGCAGCACCTTCAGGAACTCTCGCATCCATGCCGGGTGGTCCGGCCAGGCCCGCGACGAGATCAGCGGGCCGTCCACCACCGCTTCCGTGTCCTGGAAAGTCGCGCCCGCGCTCTGCATGTCGGGTTCCAGAGCGGGGTACGCGGTGACGCGGCGGCCGCTGAGGCTGCCGGTGGCGGCGGTGATCAGAGGGCCATGGCAGATCTGGGCGACCGGGCGGTCGGCGGAGAAGAAGGCGCCGATGATCTTGCGGAGTTCCGCGTTGTTCCGGAGGTACTCGGGGGCGCGGCCACCGGGGATCACCAGAGCGACGTACTCCCCGGGGTCCACCTCGGAGAACGCCAGGTCGGCGGGGAAGGTGTAGCCGGGCTTCTCCGTGTAGGTGTCGTAGCCGGGCTCGAAGTCGTGCACCACGAAGCGCAGCGTCTTGCGCTCGGGGGCCGCGATGTGGACCTCGTACCCCTCCTCCAGCAGCCGTTGGTAGGGGTAGAGCACTTCGAGGGACTCGGCGGCGTCGCCGGTGACGATGAGGATCTTCTCGGGCATGACGCGCTCCACGGGGCTCGGGCGGGGGCCGGGTCCGGCGCTCCCTGGACAGTCGGTCCGGTGCTGCTGGAACAGGTTGCCCCGGCTCCGCCGGTTCGCCAAGGCGAAACGTCAGTTCGGCAGGGCGAGGCGCCGCACTGTCCGAAGTGTCAAAGTTCGGTGTCTTCTTTTGTACACATGCGGCTCATGACGGGGTGGGGTGAAGGGGCGATAGCCTGGTGCCGTGATCAGCGCGATACGCCTCGGGGGCAGCGAAGCCCCCGGCCGCCGCCCGGAGTGCCACCGCACCCGGGCGATCCGCGATCTCCCGACCCCGGACCGGCCGTCACAAACGGCCCATGTGGTCCCGGGTAACTCTCGAAGCGGCATAGCGTCGACCCAGACCGGAAACCCCGTGTCGTGGCGGTACGTCGTTTTTCTCACCTACGTCACGCAACGGCGCGCGACAGGAGCCAGAGGACATGCAGACCAAGCTGGACGAAGCCAAGGCCGAGCTGCTCGCACGGGCTGCCCAGGTAGCTGACAACAGCCCGGGCGGTGGTGTCGGTGGCCCGGGCGGTACCCCCCGGGTGCGGGTCGCCGCCGCCGGGGCCGACGAGGACGCCCGTTCAGGTCAGGACGCGGCGCTCGCCTACCTTCAGCGCTACTACCTGCATACGGCTCCCGAGGACCTCGGCGGCCGGGACCCGGTCGATGTCTACGGCGCCGCCGCCTCGCACTACCGGCTGGCCGAGAACCGCCCGCAGGGCACCGCCAACGTCCGCGTGCACACACCGACCGTCGAGGAGAACGGCTGGACCTGCAGCCACTCCGTCGTCGAGGTCGTCACCGACGACATGCCGTTCCTGGTGGACTCCGTCACCAACGAGCTCTCCCGGCAGGGCCGCGGCATCCACGTCGTGATCCACCCGCAGGTCACCGTCCGCCGCGATGTCACCGGCAAGCTCATCGAGGTCCTCTCCGGCGGCCCCGGCACCCCGAAGACCTCCCAGGGCTCCAAGGACAAGGGCCGCAAGGACGCCACGGCCGAGCTGCCGCACGACGCGCTCGTCGAGTCCTGGATCCACGTCGAGATCGACCGCGAGACCGACCGCGCCGACCTCCAGCAGATCACCGCCGACCTGCTGCGCGTCCTGTCCGACGTACGGGAGACCGTCGAGGACTGGGGGAAGATGCGCGACGCCGCCCTCCGGATCGCCGACGACCTGCCAGGTGAGCCGCTGGACGACCTCGCCGACGAGGAGGTCGAGGAGGCCCGCGAGCTGCTGCGCTGGCTGGCCGCCGACCACTTCACCTTCCTCGGCTACCGCGAGTACGAGCTCAAGGACAGCGACGCGCTCGCCGCCGTACCCGGCACCGGGCTCGGCATCCTGCGCTCCGACCCGCAGCACAGCGAGAGCGAGGACCACCCGGTCAGCCCGTCCTTCGACCGGCTGCCCGCCGACGCCCGCGCCAAGGCCCGCGAGCACAAGCTCCTCGTCCTGACGAAGGCCAACAGCCGGGCCACCGTGCACCGCCCCAGCTACCTCGACTACGTCGGCGTGAAGAAGTTCGACGCCAAGGGCAACGTCGTCGGCGAGCGCCGCTTCCTCGGCCTCTTCTCCTCCGCCGCCTACACCGAGTCCGTGCGCCGGGTGCCCGTCATCCGCCGCAAGGTCGCCGAAGTGGTGGAGGGGGCGGGCTTCTCGTACAACAGCCACGACGGCCGCGACCTGCTCCAGATCCTGGAGACCTACCCGCGCGACGAGCTGTTCCAGACCCCCGTCGACCAGCTCCGCTCCATCGTCACCTCCGTCCTCTACCTCCAGGAGCGCCGCCGGCTGCGGCTCTACCTGCGCCAGGACGAGTACGGGCGCTACTACTCCGCGATCGTCTACCTCCCGCGCGACCGGTACACCACCAGCGTGCGCCTGCGGCTGATCGACATCCTCAAGGAGGAGCTCGGCGGCACCAACGTCGACTTCACCGCCTGGAACACCGAGTCGATCCTCTCCCGGCTGCACTTCGTCATCCGGGTCCCGCCGGGCACCGAGCTGGCGCACCTCACCGACGCCGACGCCGACCGCATCGAGGCCCGCCTCGTCGCGGCCGCCCGCTCCTGGGCCGACGGCTTCGGCGAGGCGCTCAACGCGGAGCTGGGCGAGGAGCGCGCCGCCGAACTCCAGCGCCAGTACGGCCACTCCTTCCCCGAGGGATACAAGGCCGACCACTCGCCGCGCGCCGCTGTCGCCGACCTGGTCCACCTGGAGACCCTCAAGGAGGGTGAGAAGGACTTCGCCCTCAGCCTGTACGAGCCGGTCGGCGCGGCCCTCGGCGAGCGCCGCTTCAAGATCTACCGGACCGGCGAGCAGGTCTCCCTCTCCGCCGTCCTCCCGGCCCTCCAGCAGCTCGGTGTCGAGGTCGTCGACGAGCGTCCGTACGAGCTGCGCTGCGCGGACCGCACGCACGCCTGGATCTACGACTTCGGGCTGCGGATGCCGCAGACCAACGGCCACACCGGCCACCTCGCCGATGACGCCCGCGCCCGCTTCCAGGAGGCGTTCGCCGCGGTCTGGAGGGGTGAGGCGGAGAACGACGGCTTCAACGCGCTGGTGCTGGGCGCCGGGCTGAACTGGCGCCAGGCCATGGTGCTGCGCGCCTACGCGAAGTACCTGCGGCAGGCCAAGTCCACCTTCAGCCAGGACTACATGGAGTCAACGCTCCGCAACAACGTCCACACCACCCGGCTGCTGGTCTCGCTCTTCGAGGCCCGGATGTCGCCAGGCCGCCAGAGCGCGGGCACGGAGCTGACCGACGGGCTCCTGGAGGAGCTGGACGGGGCCCTGGACCAGGTCGCCTCGCTGGACGAGGACCGGATCCTGCGGTCCTTCCTCACCGTCATCAAGGCGACCCTGCGCACCAACTTCTTCCAGAACGCGGACGACGGCACCCCGCACAGTTACGTCTCGATGAAGTTCGACCCGCAGGCCATCCCGGACCTGCCCGCGCCCCGCCCGGCGTACGAGATCTGGGTCTACTCGCCGCGCGTGGAGGGCGTCCACCTGCGCTTCGGCAAAGTCGCCCGCGGCGGTCTGCGCTGGTCGGACCGGCGCGAGGACTTCCGTACGGAGGTGCTCGGCCTGGTCAAGGCGCAGATGGTGAAGAACACCGTCATCGTGCCCGTCGGCGCCAAGGGCGGCTTCGTCGCCAAGCAGCTCCCGGACCCGTCCGTGGACCGGGACGCCTGGTTCGCCGAGGGCATCGCCGCCTACCGCACGTTCATCTCGGCGCTGCTCGACATCACCGACAACATGGTGGCCGGCGAGGTCGTGCCGCCCGCCGACGTCGTCCGACACGACGGGGACGACACCTACCTCGTCGTCGCCGCCGACAAGGGCACCGCGAGCTTCTCCGACATCGCCAACGAGGTCGCCGTCGCGTACGGCTTCTGGCTCGGTGACGCCTTCGCCTCCGGCGGTTCGGCCGGCTACGACCACAAGGGCATGGGCATCACCGCGCGCGGCGCCTGGGAGTCCGTCGAGCGGCACTTCCGGGAGCTGGGCCACGACACCCAGACCGAGGACTTCACCGTCGTCGGCGTCGGGGACATGTCCGGTGACGTGTTCGGCAACGGGATGCTGCTCTCCGAGCACATCCGCCTGGTCGCCGCCTTCGACCACCGGCACATCTTCATCGACCCGACTCCGGACGCTGCGACCTCGTACGCCGAGCGCCGCCGCCTCTTCGAGCTGCCCCGCAGCTCCTGGGCCGACTACGACACGGGCCTGCTCTCCGCGGGCGGCGGCATCCACTCCCGCAGCGCCAAGTCGATCCCGCTCAACACGCACATCCGTGAAGCGCTCGGCATCGACGCCTCGGTGAGCAAGATGACGCCCGCCGACCTGATGCAGACCATCCTCAAGGCCCCCGTCGACCTGGTGTGGAACGGCGGCATCGGCACGTACATCAAGGCCGCCTCGGAGTCGAACGCCGATGTCGGCGACAAGGCCAACGACGCGATCCGCGTCAACGGCGAGGACCTGCGGGCCAAGGTCGTCGGCGAGGGCGGCAACCTCGGCGCCACCCAGCTCGGCCGCATCGAGTTCGCCCGCAACGGCGGCCGGATCAACACCGACGCGATCGACAACAGCGCGGGTGTGGACACCTCCGACCACGAGGTGAACATCAAGATCCTGCTCAACGGTCTGGTCCGGGACGGCGACATGACCGTCAAGCAGCGCAACAAGCTGCTCGCCGACATGACCGACGAGGTCGGCGCGCTCGTCCTGCGCAACAACTACGCGCAGAACGTCGCCCTCTCCAACGCCTCGGCCCAGGCCCCCTCCCTGCTCCACGCCCAGCAGCGCTTCATGCGGCGGCTGGAGCGCGACGGGGCTCTCGACCGGGAGCTGGAGTTCCTCCCCGCCGACCGGCAGATCCGTGAACTGCTCAGCAACGACAAGGGTCTCAGCCAGCCAGAGCTGGCCGTGCTGATCGCCTACACCAAGATCACGTCGGCGGACGAGCTCATCTCCACCGTCCTGCCCGACGACCCGCACCTGCAGAAGCTCGTGCACGCCTACTTCCCGAGCCAGCTGCGCGAGCGGTACCCCGAAGCGATCGACGGGCACGCGCTGCGCCGCGAGATCATCACGACGGTGCTGGTCAACGACACGGTGAACACCGCGGGGTCGACCTTCCTGCACCGGCTGCGCGAGGAGACCGGGGCGTCGATCGAGGAGATCGTGCGGGCCCAGTTCACGGCCCGCGAGATCTTCGGCCTGTCGGGGGTGTGGGACGCGGTCGAGGCGCTCGACAACCAGGTCGCCGCCGACGTCCAGACCCGGATCCGGCTGCACTCGCGGCGCCTCGTCGAGCGCGGTTCGCGGTGGCTGCTGGGCAACCGGCCGCAGCCCGTCGCCATCGCGGAGACCATCGAGGGGTTCCGGGACGGGGTCGAGCAGGTCTGGAACGAGCTGCCCAAGCTGCTGCGGGGCGCGGACCTGGACTGGTACCACTCGATCCTCGACGAGCTGACCGCGGCGGGTGTCCCGAGCGAGCTGGCGGTCCGGGTCGCCGGGTTCTCCTCCGCCTTCCCGGCGCTGGACATCGTCGCCATCGCGGACCGGACGGGCAAGGACCCGCTGGAGGTCGCCGAGGTGTACTACGACCTCGCGGACCGGCTGCGGATCACCCAGCTGATGGACCGGATCATCGACCTGCCGCGGGGCGACCGCTGGCAGTCCATGGCCCGCGCCTCCATCCGCGAGGACCTGTACGCGGCGCACGCGGCGCTCACGTCGGACGTGCTGAGTGTGGGGGACGACACGGCCACTCCGGAGGAGCGGTTCCGGGCGTGGGAGGAGAAGAACGCGGCGATCCTGAGCAGGTCGCGGGCGACGCTGGAGGAGATCCAGGGGTCGGACGCGTTCGACCTGGCGAACCTGTCGGTGGCGATGCGGAC
The DNA here is from genome assembly GCF_040613515.1 of Streptomyces sp. NPDC006261. Lineage (NCBI taxonomy): Bacteria > Bacillati > Actinomycetota > Actinomycetes > Kitasatosporales > Streptomycetaceae > Streptomyces > Streptomyces sp. NPDC006261. Next base: position 157,780 of record NZ_JBEXSI010000005.1, on the reverse strand, counting down.
GATGCGGACGTTGCTGCGTACGCACGCGTAGGCGTCGCCGTACGGCGGCGAGGGGGCCGGTGCCGTTGCTGGCGCCGGCCCCCTCCGCGTGGGGGTTCCGTCCTCGAACGACGGGCGGGCTGGAGTCGGCCGGGCTACTTGCGCTTCGTGAACGCCTCGTACTCCGCCACCACTTCCTTCGCCGGACCGTCCATCCTCAGCGTGCCCGCCTCCAGCCACAGCGCCCGGTCACAGGTCTCGGTGATGGACTTGTTGCTGTGGCTGACCAGGAAGACCGTGCCCGCCTCGGCCCGGAGTTCCTGGATGCGGTCCTTGCTTCGGCGCTGGAACTTCGCGTCGCCCGTGGACAGCGCCTCGTCGATCAGCAGGACGTCGTGGCTCTTGGCGGCCGCGATGGAGAAGCGGAGCCGGGCGCCCATGCCGGAGGAGTACGTGCGCATCGGCAGCGTGATGAAGTCGCCCTTCTCGTTGATGCCGGAGAAGTCGACGATGTCGTCGTAACGTTCGCGGATCTGCTCGCGCGTCATGCCCATCGCGAGTCCGCCCAGCACCACGTTGCGCTCGCCGGTCAGGTCGCTCATCAGGGCCGCGTTCACCCCGAGCAGCGACGGCTGGCCCTGGGTGTGGACCCGGCCCCGGGACGGCGGGAGCAGGCCCGCGATCGCCTTGAGCAGGGTCGACTTGCCGGAGCCGTTGGAGCCGATCAGGCCGATCGCCTCGCCCTTGTACGCGGCGAAGCTGACGCCCTTCACGGCGTGCACCTGGCGTGCGCCGGGGGTGCGGCGGCGCGAGGTGATCCGGCTGAGCGCCGAGGTCGCGCTGCCCTTGCCGGTACGGGCACCGTTGACCGTGTACGTGATGTGGACGTCGTCGACGACGACGGTCGGGACGCGCTGGTCAGCGGTGCCGGGGGAACCCTCGAGCTCGTCATGGTCCTTGGGATCAGCCACGTCCGTACGTCTCCTCGGCCTTCCAGAAGTACACGAATCCCGCCGCACCGCACAGCAGCGCCCAGCCGGCAGCTGCCGCCCACACGTGCGGCGGCAGCTGTGCAGCGCCGTAGCTGTCGATGAGCGCGTACCGCATGAGGTTGATGTAGATCGCCGCCGGGTTGTACTCCAGTACCACCAGGACCGCGTGCGGCACCCGCTCCCCCTGGAGCAGGTGCTCCAGGCTCCACATCACGCCGGACGAGTACATCCAGGTCCGCAGCACGAACGGCATCAGCTGCGCGATGTCCGGGGTCCTGGCCGTCAGCCGGGCCACGGCCATCGACACGCCGGTGTTGAACAGCGCCTGGAGGGCGAGCGCCGGGATCGCCAGCAGCCAGGACGGGCGGGGGAACTGGCCGAACACCAGCAGGATCAGGGTCAGCGCCCCCAGCGAGAACAGCAGCTGCTGCAACTGCTGGAGCGCCAGTGCCACCGGCAGCGAGGCGCGCGGGAAGTGCAGGGCCCGCACCAGCCCGATGTTGCCGCTGATGGCGCGCGTGCCCGCGGTGATCGAGCTGCTGGTGAAGGTCCAGATGAAGACCCCGGTGACCAGGAACGGAACGAAGTCGTCCACTCCGCGCTTGGTGTCCAGCAGGACGCCGAAGATGAAGTAGTAGACCGCCGCGTTCAGCAGCGGCGTCGCGATCTGCCAGATCTGGCCGAGCTTCGCCTGGCTGTACTGGGCCGTCAGCTTGGCCGTCGCGAACGCCGCGATGAAGTGCCGCCGCCCCCAGAGCTGCCGGAGGTAGGCGGGAAGCGACGGCCGGGCGCCGCTGACCTGCAGGCCGTGCCGGGCGGCGAGGGCGGCCAGCTCGCCGGGTGCGTAGGCGGGGGCGGCCGGGGCGGGGGCGCTCACCGGAGGTGGCGGGGCTGTTGTCTGGCTCACCACGAACGATCACTTTCGACGGATGCGGGAGTGGAGAACGGTACGGTCCCGTAGGGACGCCCTCGTTGGGACGGGACCGTACCGTCGTAACGCCGAGAGTAGGACGCTTGTACGTCGCAACGCAACCGTTCCGTCGTCGCCGACTATCATTCGGGCCATGACCACCGAACGGGGAACCCGCCGACGCGCCCCCGCAGGCGCCGCAGTCCTGCGCGAGGACGTCACCGACGCCATCCGCGCGGCCGTCTTCGAGGAGCTGGCCGCGGTGGGATTCGCCCGGATGTCCATCGAGGGCATCGCGCGGCGCGCCGGGGTCGGCAAGACCGCCGTCTACCGCCGCTGGAAGTCCAAGCTCGCCCTCGTCCTCGACCTGGTCGCGGCCGTCGCCTCGCAGGGGATGCCCGCGCCGGCCACCGGTTCGCTGTACGGGGACGTGCGCGCCGTCCTCGAACTCGCCGCCTACGCCCTGCGCCACCCGGTCGCCTCGCAGGTCATCCCGGACCTGCTGGTGGAGGCGGCCCGCAATCCGGAGATCTCCGAGGCGATCAAGGCCGCCCTCCTCGACCAGCAGCAGGGCGTGGCCGCCGTGGTGGTGCGGGAGGCGGTGGCCCGGGGGGAGCTGCCGGAAGGGAGCGATCCGGACCGGGCCCTCGATCTGATGGTGGGACCGCTGTACTGGCGCCTGGTCGTCGTCCGGGGCGAGCTGCCCGAGGGGTATCTCGACGACCTGGCCGCCTCGGCGGTCGCCGCGCTCCGGGCAGGCGGCTGAGGCGTGCTCCGCGACGGCTGGAGCAGGTAGAGATCCTCACCGCTCCGGTACGCGCGCCAGCACCTCGCCCGTACGCGGGCTGTACGCCAGCACCGACGCGTCCCCCGGCAGCTTCTGGAAGCGGGTCAGCAGCACCCACCGCACCCCGTACCGCTCGATGATCCGGTCCCGTTCCTCCTGCGCGGTCGCCGCGTCCAGGTAGGCGGCGACCGCCCGGCCCCGCTCGCCCCGCTCCGCCGCCGGAAGACCCACGTCCGGCAGCCCCTCCGCGAGGATGTACGCCCCGTGCCCGGCCAGTGCGTACATCGCCGGGCGGCTGTCCGTCAGCACCACCTCGCCGGGCGGGACGTGCGCCGTGGCCCAGGTGTACGGCTCCCCGGTCACCGGGGCCCCGCCGGTCTCCGGGCGGCTCGTGGCCCCGGCGGACGCCGGGGGCTGCGCGGCCGTGAGCCCGTTGTAATACGGCCACACCGCCGCCACGGCCACCGCGCACAGCCCGGCCAGCGCCCACCTCCGCAACGTCGGCCTGATCCGGGTCCGCTGCTTCACCGCGACCAGCGCCACCACGCCCAGCGCCGCACCCAGCGCCGTCGGGGGATGGACCAGCAGGACGAGCCCGAGCAGGGCGCCGATCCCGGCCGTCTCCGCCCACCGGGGTGCCCGGCCCGGCGGCCGCCCGGAGCCCGGGCGGAGGACACGGATGACCGCGTGACCGGTCCACGCCCACAGATGGAGGGTGACCGCGACGGCGAACGTGCTCGGCGCGCTCCACCGCCCCGGGTCCGCCCAGTGGATCAGGGCCGGGGGAACCAAGGCGAGGACCGGCACCCAGCGGTTCGGGGTGAGCAGCCGGGTCAGCCGGCCGATCCCGGTCAGCAGCAGCGCCAGGTTCACGGCGGCCGACAGCGCGAGCACGGTCTGGCCGGAGAGCCCGCTGGCCCGGGCGGCCGTGCCCTGGAGCACTGCGTACGGGGAGTAGTGCGCGCTGGCCACGGCGGGCAGGTCCGTCATCGGGAACGCCGGGTGCAGCAGACTGCTCCGCAGCCGTTCGACGACGGCCGCGTTGAGCCCGGCCTCGCAGCACATGGGAACCCGCCAGGCCGCCGCCGACAGCACGGCCCACAGCAGACCGCCCAGCAGGACGTACGGCGAGGGCAGCCACCGGGGCGCTACGACCAGTTCGTCGTCTTCGGCCGTCGTGGGACGAGAGGCGGAGGTAGCAGAGGCAGGGGTCTCGGACGGGGTGGGTGCGGGAGAGGAGAGGGACACACGTCATGGGTTCCGTGCGCGGGGCCGTTCCTCCCGGCCGCCACTCTTCCGGGGGACGGGCCGCGTTTCTTCCCGGGCCCGGAGGCCGGCTTGCTCCGGGGACGCGCGCAAAGCCCTACCCGAGGTCACCCAGCAGCCGGTCCGCCACCCTCCCAGCCGCGCCACCGTCGTCCAGGTCGCAGTAGTCGCGGCGGAAGCTCTCGTACGCGTCGGCGTGCCGGGCGGTGAGGGCCCCGATGCCGCGCAGCGCCTGCGCCACCTCGTCCGTCGTGACCAGCAGCGGACCGGGTGCCCGGGTCTCGAAGTCCAGGCAGAAGCCGCGCACGGTGTCGCGGTAGTGCTCCAGGTCGTACGTGTGGAAGAGCATCGGGCGGCCCGTCAGCGCGAAGTCGAACATCAGTCCCGCGTAGTCCGTGACCAGGACATCGGCGATGAGGAGCAGCCCGGCCGCGCCCGGGTGGCCCGAGACGTCCAGGACGCCGGGCCCGCTCCGGACCCCGCCCGTGACCCGGGGGTGCCGCCGCACCAGCACCGTGTGGCCGGGGCCCAGCGAGCGGGCGAGGGCGTGCGGGTCGAGCGCCGGATCCCAGCGGTACGGGCCGGGGGCCGTGCGGTCGCGGGGGCCGGGGGATGCGGACGGGGGGTGGGCCAGGTGGTCGCGGTAGGTCGGCGCGTACAGCACCACGCGGTGGTCCTCCGGCACGCCGAGCATGCGTCTGACCTCCTCGGCCGCCTTGTCCCGGCCCGGCGGGAACAGCACGTCGTTGGCCGGCGATCCGGCTTCCAGCACCTCACCCGCGTACGCCAGTGACGTGCGCAGCAACGGGGTGGCGAAGCGGCTCGGGGAGACCAGTACCGACCATTGGGCCGATCGGTGCGCCAGGGTGGCGAGATGCTGGTGGTCGGCGTAGAGGGTGTCCGTCAGGCCGGTGCCGAAGCGGCCGAGCGGGGTGCCGTGCCAGGTCTGGACGACGCTCTGCCCGGGGCGCCGCTCGAACCACGTGGGCAGCTGCTCGTCCGTGACGATCCGCCGGGAGCGGGCCAGCGCCTCGTACCAGGCGGCGCTGTGCACGGGGACGGCCCGCGCCCCGGGCGGGACGTGGGTCGTGCGGCCGGGGCCGGTCCCGGTCCCGGTGACCCACAGGTGCTCGGTCTCCGTGCCCCGGCGCACGAGCTCGGCGTGCACGGCGCGCGGGGAGTCGCCGCCCGCGTAGAGGACGGTGTCCCTGAGGGGGAGGGTGGTGCGCCGGGCGCGGTAGTGCGAGCCGCGCAGGAGCCGTCTGCTGTACGCGCTCCGCTCGGCGACCGGGAGGGCCGGCCCCGCCAGGACGGTCAGCCGGTCGCCGTACCGCCGCTCCAGGGCGAGGGCGAAGTCGCCGCAGGGGAGGCGCCCGGCGAGGGAGGTGAGGACGCGCACGGGGCGGCCGTCCAGGTGGAGACCCCAGCGGCCTTCGGGGAGGGGCGGGGCGATCCGTGCGGAGAAGCGGCCGGTGGGGTGGGCCTCGACGGTGACCTCCGCGACCGGGACTGTTTCGTGCAGGGTCTCGTGGCGGAGGAGGAGACGGGGGCCCGCGCAGGACGCCGTCCCCGTGTCGGAGGCGGCTGGCGGTGGGTACGCCCCCGGCCCCGAGGACGCCTGGGCGTACGCCCCCGCCCCCGAGGACGCCTGGGCGTACGCTCCCGAGATCCGCAGCGCCCCGTCCGCCAACCGCTCCACCCGGTCCACGACCGGCAGCCCTCGCAGGTCCACGACCAGGTTCCCCGCCGCGTCCGCACACGCGGGTGGCGGCAGGTCCGGGGCGGCGGGCAGCGGGGCGCGGGTCCCGTCGGCGAGCAGCAGGCGGGCCCGGCTGCGCGCGCCGGTCTCCGCCCCGACCTCACGGGGGGCCCGGTGCGGGGCGGGCGGTACGGCGGCGAGGCCGTCGAGCGGGACGCGTACCGTGAAGGCCGTCCCACGCCCTCCGCCCGCCCCGCGCTCCACCGGGAACGACAGCTCCTCCTCCCCGTCGCGCATCAGCAGAAGATCCGTAGGCGCAGGGCCTGCGAAGAACCGGCCCGACAGCTCCAGCGGGCCCCCCTCCACACCGCCGCTCGCCTCCACCAGCGCCGCCGGCCGCGTCACCCTCACCCGCAGCCGTCCGCCCCGGTGGTCGAGTACCGCCCGTCGCCCGTCGTCCAGGTCGTGCACCAGGGGCTGGTCCGCGCCCGCGTCCAGGGCGCGCACCGCCACCCGCCGGACCGTCCCGCGGGCCGCGACGACCAGGCCGACCAGCCAGCCGCCGTCGCCGCCATCACCCGTCGCGGGTAGCCGGTCCGGGTCGAGGACCATCTCGAAGCCGGCGTGGTCGTAGCCGTGCAGCTCCTGCCCGGAGTCCACCGTCGCTTCCGGCACCGGAACCGTCCGCACCGGAACCGCCCGCACCCGACGGCCCGCCTCCGCCCGGACCATCCCGACCTTCAGTTGCTGTCGCGCCGATCCGGCCGGAAGGTTGCGCAGATAGGCGTACCCGCGCAGCCGGAGCTTCCCGTCCGCGCCCCACCGCGCCTCCACCAGCCGTGCGACCGCCGGTACGTCGGTGCGCGCGAGCCGGGCGCTCGCGCCGCGCACGCCGGGGTACACCGCCCGCCGCCGCCCCGGCAGCCCCTCCACCGCGAACGTGCCCGCCCCGTTGGTCCGTTCGAAGGTGAGGACGGCCAGCAGCTCCTCCAGCCGCCGCTCCCGCACCAACCGCCACTTGATGCGCAGCTCCACCGGCAGCCCCTCCAGGACCCCGTTCCCCGCCCGCTCGACGAACGCCCCGGCACCCTCCAGGAACGCTGCCCGGTACGCGTCGCCGCCCATCGGCAGGCCGTCCAGGAAGTACCCGAAGTCGTCGCGCAGACAGGACGCGTCGTAGGCCCGCCGCTGCGCCGCGTCCCCGCGCTCGCCAAGGAACGCGCTCACCTGCTCGCACGCGGCGATCCGGTCCCGTACGCCGGTGACGTCCGTACGCCGCCGGGTGATCGAGCCCTCCCGTACCCGCCAGTAGTAGACGTGCTCGTGCAGGACGTCGACGGACGTGGCGAGATAGTGCGCGGGGATCATCACCGGGGTGTCCTCGTACAGCTTCCCCTCGGGGAACGCGAAGGCGTGCCCGTCCCAGAAGGAGCGCCGGAACACCTTGTTCCACGCCACCCGGTCGGCCAGCAGGCGCGGATCCCGGGTGATGTGGGTGCGGGGGCGCGTGGCGGTCAGCCAGCGGTACTGCCACGCCTGCTGCCGCCCCTGCCCGGTCAGCCGCCACACGTTGCCGGTCACCAGATCGGAGCCGGTCGACTCCAGCGAGGCCACCATCCGCTCGTACGCGTCGTGGACGACGAAGTCGTCGCTGTCCGCGAACGCCAGGTAGGGGACGGTCGCAGTGGCGTGCCGGACGCCGGTGTTGCGGGCCGCGCTCAGGCCGGCGTTCTTCTGCCGGATCAGCCGGAACCGGCTGTCCCGGGCGGCGAATTCAGCGGCGATCCGCCCGCTGCCGTCCGTCGAACCGTCGTCGACCATCACCACCTCGATCGCGTCGAGGGTCTGCTCCGCCACCGACCGCAGGCAGTCCTCAAGGTAGTCCTCGACGTTGTGGACGGGGACGATGACGCTGAGGAGGGGTGGCTTCATGTCCTGGTCAACAGAGGGCGGGTCCAGGGGTCACCGGGGCTGCCCCGAACGGGTGAACGCGGGCGGCCCGTCGGGCAGCGCCGCGACTACCCTCGGCTGCCATGCCCTCCAGGCCGACCAGAGCATCCGTGAAGCGGTTCGTCCGCCGGCAGGCCATGCGCGCCGCCTACCGTACCGACCTCCACCGCCCCCTCGACCCGAACCTCGCCGTCTACGGGGCCTACTGGAACAGGGGCGTCGCCTGCAACCCCGCCGCCATCCACGCCAAGGCCCGCGAGCTCGCCCCGCACATCAGGGGCCTGTGGGCCGTCTCCTCCCGGCACCGCCACCGGATGCCCCGGGGTGTGCCGTACGTCATCGAGGGGTCGCGCCCCTACTGGCGGGCGATGGCCACCGCCACGTACCTGGTCAACAACTCCAGCTTCCCCGGCGGCTTCACCAAGCGCCCCGGCCAGCGCTACCTCCAGACCCACCACGGCACCCCGCTCAAGACGATGGGCCTGGACCAGCGCTACTACCCCGCCCTGGCCCGGAAGGCGGACTTCGCCAAGGTCCTCGCCCACGTGGGCCAGTGGGACTTCAGCCTCTCAGCCAACCCGCACAGCACCGAGGTCTGGGACCGCGTCTATCCGGCCCCTTCGGACAGCCCGCCCTACGAACGGCTCGACCTCGGCTACCCCCGTAACGACGTCTACTTCACCGCCACCGCAGAGGACATCGGGAAGGTCCGCGCCGAGCTCGGCATCCGATCGGACCAGACCGCGCTCCTCTACGCCCCGACCCACCGCGACTACCGTGAGGGCTTCGTCCCCGACCTCGACCCCGAGCACCTCGCCCGCCAACTCGGGCCGTCGCACGTTGTGCTGGTGCGCGCCCACTACTTCTACGGCCGGTCCGCCGGAGTCGAGGGCGCATCGGCCGGCACCGGCCGGGTCCTGGACGTCACCACGCATCCCCGGGTCGAGGAACTCTGCCTGGCCGCCGACGCGTTGATCACGGACTACTCGTCCCTGACCTTCGACTACGCCTGCCTGGACCGCCCGATCGTCGTCCACGCCCCCGACTGGGACGCCTACCGGACCACCCGCGGCACCTACTTCGACCTGCTCTCCGGCCGGCCCGGCGACACCCCCGGCACCGTCACCACCACCCCCGGCGAGCTGGTCGAGGCGTTCCGGACGGGGGAGTGGTGCTCGCCCGCGTCGGCCGCTCTGCGCACCGCGTTCCGGGAGCGGTTCTGTCCCTACGACGACGGGCACGCGGCGGAACGGGTCGTACGACGGTTCTTCGGCACCCCGCACTGACGCGCGCCACCCGAATGGCCCAGGCCCGCTCCTCCGAGCGCTCCCTCTGCCCCGCCCGCTCGTTGATTCCAACAGCTCGCGCACACCGCCAGGTTGGGAGACGTCCATGCACCGGTCCGCCTACGAGCAGATGGAACTCTGCATCAAGGAGTATCTGCCCGTCGAAGGGCCAGTCGAAGGGTCCGTCGATGGGCCCGTCGCAGGGCCCGCGTCCGGCACCTACCGGGTCGTCGACCTCGGCTCCCGTGTCTCCGGCAAGCAGACCCGTACCCACCGGGCGCTCCTCGCCGGACACCCCGTCGACTACTTCGGGGTCGATGTGCAGGACGGTCCCAACGTGGACGCGGTCATGAAGAAGCCGTACCGCATCCCCGCCCGCTCCGACAGTGCAGATGTCGTGCTCTCCGGGCAGGCGTTCGAGCACATTCCGTTCTTCTGGGCCTCCATGCTGGAGATCGCACGTGTTCTGAAGCCGGGCGGCCACGCCTTCATCACCGCACCCTCGCGCGGCCATGTCCACGATGCCCAGGACTGCTGGCGCTACTACCCGGACGGGTTCCGCGCCCTTGCCGCTCACAGTCGGCTCGAACTCCGCGAGGCCTACACCGACTTCCCGCCGCGGAAGGGTATCTGGCACGACTACCGGGCCATCGACGGGAAGGCCGCCTACTGGGGCGACTCGGTCGGTGTCTTCCGCAAACCGCGGCGCTACCCCCGGCTGACCATGTTCGCCGTACGGGAGCTGGCGGTGTGGTGGGCGAACCGGGTCGGCGGTGTCGGCTCGGTCCCGCTGCCCCCGCCGCTGGACGGCCGCGAGCAGTGCGGACGCCCGAAGACCGTGCCCGCGCAGGCGCCCGCTCTCGAACAGGATCCGCCCCGATCAATGGCAGGTTGACGAAAGGTGACATGCGCCACAAAGCGCGCGTACTGTCCCGGGGCATGGCTTGGCGCAACGCCGTCAACGGCGTCCTTCAGCAGCTCACCGGGTACCAGCTCAGGCGCGTGACGGTGCCCGCCGCCCGCACGGCCCCGGCCGAATCCCTGGCCGCATCGACCCCGGCCCCGGCGCCCCCGGAGCCGGAGGTGAAGGAGCCCGCGGCGACGAAGTCCCCGGCGAAGAAGGCCTCCCCGGCCTTCCCGGAGGACTACGACGACGAGGCCAGGGACATCATCCGGGCGGTCAAGCCGTACTCGATGACCTCGCCGGAGCGGCTCAACGCCTTCATCCTCGCCACCCGGTACATCGCCCGGCACAGCATCCCGGGTGACATCGTCGAGTGCGGAGTCTGGCGCGGCGGCTCCATGCAGGCCTGCGCCAGGACCCTGCTCTCCGTCGGGGAGACCGAGCGCGAGCTGTACCTCTTCGACACGTACGAGGGCATGACCCCGCCCACCGCCGAGGACCTGCGGCGCGACGGCCGCCCGGCGCAGGAACTGCTGGACGCCCAGGGCAAGGACCGGCCGATCTGGGCGGTCGCCTCGCTGGAGGACGTCCAGGCCGGGTTCGGACACGTGCCGTACCCGAAGGAGCGCGTCCACTACGTGCGGGGGCGCGTCGAGGACACGGTCCCCGAGCAGGCGCCCGAGCAGATCGCCATCCTGCGGCTCGACACCGACTGGTACGCCTCCACCAAGCACGAGTTGGAGCACCTCTACTCCCGGCTGGTCAGCGGCGGAGTGCTGCTGATCGACGACTACGGCTACTGGCAGGGGTCGCGGCAGGCCGTCGACGAGTTTCTCGACAAGACCGGTGAGCGGCTGTTGCTGCTCCGCATGGACGAGGGCCGGATCGCCGTCAAGCCCTGACTCCGTCCCCTGGCACGCCCTCACACCCCCGCACCCCCCTCACACACGGCAGCAGCGAGCCCCGTGCCCTTTCCGGTACGGGGCTCGACCGCGTCGCGGGCGCGCCCCCGGACGCGTGAACCCGCCCCCCCGTCACCCGAATGGCTTCCCTCGGGTGACCGGTCCCCGTGGAGCGGGTTGTACCCCACGGCCCCCTCATCCCCCTTGACGGCCGTCCCCCCGATGTCGTCCGCCCGGAAGGATCGTGCGCTGCGATGGCACCCCGTCTCACCGTCGTCGTACCCCTCTACAACGTCGAGGAGTACCTCGGTGCCTGCTTGACCTCGCTCGCCGAACAGACCATGGCGGACCTGGAGGTGGTCCTCGTCGACGACGGCTCCACGGACAACGGTCCGGCGCTGGCACAGGAGTTCGCCGACCGCGATCCCCGCTTCCGGCTGATCCGGCAGGAGAACGCCGGGCTCGGCGCGGCCCGTAACGCCGGGGTCCGTGAGGCCGCCCCGAAGGGCGAGTTCCTCACCTTCGTCGACAGTGACGACGTCGTACCCCCCGGCGCGTACGAACGGATGCTCGCCGAACTCGACCGCTCCGGCTCCGACTTCGCGACCGGCAACGTGCTGCGGCTGCGGGCGAACGGGGTGCTCGAACAGTCCCCGATGTTCCGCAAACCGATGGAGAAGGCCCGCCCCGCCACCCACGTCACCCGGGACTGGATCCTGTTGGGCGACCGCATCGCCTGCAACAAGGTGTTCCGCCGCACCTTCTGGGACGAGCACGCCTTCACCTTCCCGACGGGCGTGCTGTACGAGGACATCGCCGTCGTCCTGCCCGCCCACTTCCTGGCCCGCTCGGTCGACGTCGTCGAGGAGCCCGTCTACCACTGGCGCGACCGCGACGGCTCGATCACCACCCGGCGGGCCGTCCCCCAGGGCATCCGCGACCGGGTCACCGCCGTCACCGCCGTCAGCAGCTTCCTCGCCGGCCGCCCCGACCTGGCCGAGGCCAGGCGCCGCTACGCCGCACACGCGCTCTCCGGCGACCTGTGGCTGTTCATCGAGGCCCTGCCGGACGGGGACGAGGAGTTCCACACGGCCTTCCTCGACCACGCCGGAGCCTTCGCCGCCACCGTCGAGCCCGCCGTCCTGGCCGGTCTGCCCCTGGACCTGCGCGTCAAGTGGCAGCTCGTCCGGGAGCGCCGGATCGCCGAACTCCTCGCTCTGCTGGCGGAGGAGAGGACGGACCGGGACGCCTTCCACGTACGCGGACTCCTCCGCCCCCGCGCCCACCACCCCGCCGTCCGCGAGCCGCTGCCGCCCGCCACCACCGCGCTCGCTCCCGCCGACCTCCCCGTCCACGCCCACCTCACCGAGGCCGTGTGGCGGGACGGGCTGCTGCGGCTGACCGGGTACGCCTACGTGCGCAACGCGCCGGGCGGGCCTCCGCGGCTCGGCTGGCTGCGGTCCGGGAAGCGGCTGATCCCGCTGCGCCTGCGGCCCACCGGCGGCGACGAGGCCACCGCCCGGTCCGGGCGCTCCCTGCACCGGTACGAGCGCGCCGGATTCGAGGCCTTCGTCGACCCGCGCACGATCGCCGCCAAAGCCAAACCCAAACCCAAAGCCAAGGTCAAGACCACCGCCGAAGCCGGGCGTACGTCCTGGAAGCTGGAGGTAGCCCTGTTCGGCGCGGGCCGCGTCCGCCGGGGCCCGATGCGGCTCACCGGCACCCCCGCCCCGCCCGCCGCCCTGTACACCGATGAGCGGACCCGGGTCGTCCCCGTCCTCTCCGGCAACAAACTGGAGCTGCGCACCGAACGCGTCGCCGCCGTCCTCTCCGGACAGTCGGCCGTCGACGACGACTCCGTGCGCCTCGAAGTCAGGGTCCTCGACGACGACGGGCCCGTCGCGCTGCGGCTGACCGAGTGGCGTACCAAGGAGACCCAGGAGTTCGCCCTGCGCGGTTCGCTGGGCTCCCGGGCCGCGGATATCCCGCTGAGCGCTTTCCGGGGCAGGGACGAGATCTGGGGCGTGCAACTGATCGGCGGGAGAAGCCGGTTGAACGTGGCCGCCCGGACCGACGCCGAGGACGGCCGCTACCCGCTCCCCGGCGGACGTGAGCTGTACGCGGCACCCAACCCGTCCGGCGACCTCGTCCTCACCGACCGGACCGTGCAGCCCGTCGTCACCTCCGTGCAGTGGGCCGAGGACGGGCAGCTGGTCCTCGAAGGCGCCTTCCCGGAGCCGTCCCGCACCATCGGCGAGCTGGTGCTGCGGCACAGCGGGCACCACGAAGAGGCGTCGGCAGAAGTGGAGGTGGCGGAGAGCGGCCACTTCCGGGCCGTGGTCCGCCCCGCCGCCGTCGACGGGCCGGGCGGGCCGCTGCCGCTCGCCGAGGGGCGCTGGTACCTCTTCCTCCGCGAGCCGGGCGAGCGCGACCCCGACGCGTACCGGCCGCTGCGCCTGGCCACGCCGCTCCACGCCACGCTCCCCCTCCGACGGGAGGCGGACGGAAGGTCCCTCACCCTCCAACGGCGCTACCACGACCGGCTCGTCCTGGAGTCGGGCAGCGCCCTGCCGGTCGCCGAGCAGGGGCCGTACGGGCAGCGCATCCAGCGCGAGCGGTACGCCGCACTCCGCGCCGTCGGCCGGGACCAGTTGCGCCGGGCTGTCCTCTACTCCAGCTTCGACGGCCGCCAGTTCTCCGACTCCCCCCGCGCGATCCACCGCGAACTGGCCCGCCGGGGAACGGACATCCAGCACCTCTGGGTCGTCCGTGACCAGCAGGCGGCCGTGCCCGAGGGGGTCCGCGCCATCGCCCTGCACAGCGCCGAGTGGTACGAGGCGCTCGCCCGGAGCCGCTGGGTCGTCACCAACACCCACCTGCCCGGGTGGTTCGAGCGGGCCGAGGGGCAGTGCGTCGTCCAGACCTGGCACGGCACCCCGCTCAAGCGCATCGGCCGCGACCTCGCGGGCACCCCGCACGCGGATGCCGCCTACATGGCCTCCATGGAGCGCCGGTCCGCCCAGTGGAGCGTGCTCGTCTCCCCGAACAGCTTCTCCACCCCCGTCCTGCGCCGCGCCTTCGGCTACCCGGGCGAGGTGCTGGAGTGCGGCTACCCGCGCAACGATCTGCTGTTCGCGCCCGACCGGGCGAAGGTCGCCACCGCCGTACGGGAGCGGCTCGCGATCCCCGAGGGGCGGCGGGTCGTCCTGTACGCCCCCACCTGGCGCGAGGACCGGCCCCGGCAGGGCGGGCGGTACGACCCGGACCTGCGGCTGGGCCTGGACCAGGCCCGCGAGGCCCTCGACGACGACCACGTACTCCTGGTGCGCCGCCACTACCTCGTCGGCGGCAGCGTCCCCGACACCGACTTCGTGCGGGACGTCTCGCGCCACCCGGATGCCGCCGAACTCCTGCTCATCAGCGATGTCCTGGTCACCGACTACTCCTCGATCATGTTCGACTTCGCGCAGACCGGCCGCCCGATGCTCTTCCACACCTACGATCTGGCCCACTACCGGGACACCCTGCGCGGCTTCTGCTTCGACTTCGAGCACCGGGCCCCCGGGCCCCTGATCTCCGACTCCGCGGGCATCGTGGCCGCCCTGCGCGACCCGGAGGCCGCCGTCGCGGGGCACCGGGAGGCGTACGAGCGGTTCCGGGAGGCGTTCTGCGATCTCGACGACGGGACCGCGTCCGCGCAGGTCGCCGACCGGATGCTCCAGGACGGCTCCGGGCCCGAGCGGAACGACTCGGGGCGGCAGGAGGCGCGGGCATGACCGACTTCAGCTGTGTGATCACCAGCGGCGGGGACACCGAAGGGGCCGGCGGAGCCGACGCCCTGCGCGCTTCCGTCGGGTCCGTCCTCGGCCAGTCGCTGCGTGCGGCCGAGGCCGTCGTCGTCCTCGCCGCCGGCGCCGACGCGCCCACCCGTACCGCCGCCCGCGCCCTGGCCGACGGCTCCCCCGACCGGGTCCGCCTGATCCGCGCCGACCCGGCCGCCCGCACCACCGGCGCCCTGCGCAACACGGGCCTGGACGCGGCGACCGGTCGGTACGTCCTGGTGCTCGCCCCCGGCGAGCGCCTCCACCGCCATGCCTGCCGCAACCTCTGGCAGGCGGGCGAGCGCAGCCGCGCCGACCTGGTGGCCGGGCGGTGGAGCCGGACCGTGGGGGAGGGCGGCAAGGAGGAGGAGCCGCCGGGGCAGGACGAGCTGTACGCCCGCTCCCGCACCGTCGCCCGGTTCGCCGACGCGCCCGGGCTCGTCGTCCGGGACACCCTGGTGACCGGCTTCTGCCTGCGCCGGGAAGCGGCCTCGCGCCACGGGCTGCGGTACGAGGAGGACCTGGCGCACGGCGAGATCCTCTTCGGCCCCCTCGCCGCCGCGGCCGTCGGCCGGATCGCCCTGGTGCGGCGGCTGATCGTGACCGGCCGGGCCGTACCCGACCGGGCCCGCGACCTCAGCGCCCTGGTGGAGGCCCACCGCCGGGTCGTGGGCGCCCTGGACGCCCTCGGGTTGCCCGCGCTGTGCGAGGAGCGGGAGCGCGCCTTCGTACGGGACCATCTGGTGCCGCTGGCCCGCTCCTTCCCCCGGCTCCCCGCCGCCCGCCGCGCCCGGGCCGCCGCCACGGCGGCCCGGGTCCTGACCGCCCCGGTACCGGGGGCGCTGCCACCGCTGGAGCGGGTCGCGGCCACCCTGCTGGCCCGGGGCGACGCGGAGGGCGTCCTGACGGCGGCGTACGCGCTGAGCCGGCCCGCCACCGTCTGCGCCCCGGTCGTCACGGGCAAGGGCGGGCGGGCGGAGTGGGACGACCGCTGTCCCGTCGACGTCACGGAACTCGGCCACCAGTACCGGGAGTTCGGCGAGGCCCGGCTGATGAACCGGCTCACCCGCTGCACCGCCGAGGAGGGCCGGCTGCTGCTGGAGGGCCGCCTCGTGGTGCCCCGGCACATGGCTCCCGATGCCGACCTCACCGCCACCCTGGAGTTCCGGGCCCGGGGCGGGGCGCGCGCCGTAGCGTTCCCGGTGGCGGACGTACGCCACGACGGGAACGGGATCACTTGGGGGGCGCGCGCCGACGTCACCCGCCTCCTGCGCCCCCTCGGCGTCCGCGACACCGCCTGGGACGCGCGGCTGATCGTGGAGGCGGACGGGGAGCACGGCCGCGCCCGGTCCGTCAGTGACCTCTTCGGCCCGCAGGACCTGGTGGACGGCGCGGTTCGGTTCACAGCCCGGCCCCGGCTCGGGCAGTTCGCCGGGGACACCTGGGAGCCCTACATCACCCTCAAGGACCACCTCGCCCTCCGCCTCACCGCCTGCCGCCGCCCGGCCCGGACCACCCGCCGCCTGGTGCGGTACGCCACCCACTTCCGCCCCGCCCGGAAGGCGAAGTCCCTCGTCCGCGCCCTGCGCAAGCGGCTGGACCGCTACCGCTCCCGGAGCTTCAAGGCGACCGCCTACAACACCTGGCTCCTCCGCCTCCCCGTGCGCCGGGGCTCCGTTGTCTTCGAGAGCCACATGGGCCGCTGCTACGGCGACAGTCCGCGCGCCCTCCACGAGGAGATCCGCCGCCAGGGGCTGAAGCTCCGCTCCACCTGGTCCTACGACACCTCCCCGGCCGGCTTCCCGGACGACGCCCGCCTCGTACGCCGCTGGTCCTGGCGGTACCTGTGGGCGCTGGCCCGCGCCGAGTTCTGGGTCGACAACCAGGGCTTCCCCCAACACCTGCGCAAGCCCGCCCGCACCACCTACCTCCAGACCTGGCACGGCTCCGCGTACAAGCGCATGGGCTTCGACGAGACCCGCGTACGGCTCCTGGCCGAGCCCCAGCGCGAACGGCTCCAGCAGGCCGTCCACCGCTTCGACCACTTCCTCGTCCGCTCCGAGCACGACGTGGCCACCCTCGCCCGCGCCTACCGCCTCCCCGATGACCGGCTGCTGCGCACCGGCTACCCGCGCAACGACGCCCTGGTCGCGGAGCGCACCCGCACCGAGACCGAGGGCCGGCTGCCGCGCCCGCCGCTGGCCGGGGCGCTGGGGATCGCCGACCACAAGAAGGTGGTCCTCTACGCGCCGACGTTCCGGGGCGGGCCGGCGGCGGGAGGGAAGCAGGCCAGGCGCCGACCGCTCCTGGACGTCAGGGAGTTCGCGATGCGCTTCGGGGACACGTACACCCTCCTCGTCCGGGCGCACTACCTGGAGACTGCCCGGCTTCCCGTCTGCCCGCCCGGCACGGTGATCGACGTCTCGCGCCACCACGACGTCAGCGAGATCCTCGCCCTGGCCGACGTCCTGGTCACCGACTACTCCTCGATCATGTTCGACTTCGCGCTGCTGGACCGGCCGGTCGTGCTGTACGCCCCCGACCTGGACGTATACGCCGCCGAGCGCGGCAGCTACTTCGACCTGCGGGGCAAGGCGCCGGGCCCGGTCACCGCGACCCAGGAGGAACTCTTCGCCGAACTGGCCGAGGTGAAGAAGTCAGACATCCGGTGGGCCCCGCAACGGGCCTCTTTCGCGCGGGAGTTCGGCCCCTACGACCGGGGCGACGCCGCCCGACGGGTCGTCGCCGCGGTGTTCTCCCGCCAAGGCGCCGACCAAGGCGGCCACCAAGCCGCCCACCAGGAAGCCCGTCAGGGAGTCCGCCACACCACCGACCACGACCGGGGGGCCGGCCGATGAGCCGCGACGTCTTCATCGTCTCCAACAGCACCGACGAACTCGGCGGAGTCACCGCCTGGATGCACCAGACCGCCCGCCTCTTCACCGAGCAGGGCCACCGCGTCCACACCATCGGCATCCACGCCTCCGACCGGAAGATGGCCCTTCCCGCACGGCCCGGCCACCCCGTCACCGCCCTCTACCCGGCCCACCCGCCGACTCCCTGGACGCCCCAGGGCATCCGGGACCGCTTCCGTATCCCCGCCCGCCGCCGGGAGGCGGCCCGGGTCGCGGAGAAGCGGCGGGCGGTCGCGCGGCTCTCGGCTCTCTTCGCCGCCGCCCGGCCCGGCGCGGTCGTCGTCGTCACCCAGGTCTGGGCGATGGAGTGGGTCGGGGAGGCCGACACCACCGGGCTGCGGACCATCGGGATGAGTCACGAGTCCTACGACTACTCCCGCGCGAGCCACCGCTACCGCTGGATCAAGAACCACTACAAGGACATCGACCACTGGCTCGTCCTCACCGAGGAGGACGCCGACCGGTGGGCGGGCGACGGCTTCGACAACGTCGGTTTCCTCCCCAACGCCCTCGCCCGCCTGCCCCACCTCCCCTCCCCACGCACCGCGAGGACCGTGGCGAGCATCGGCCGCCTCACCGACCAGAAGGGCATCGACCTCCTCCTCGACACCTGGGCCCTGGTCGCCCCCCAGCGCCCCGACTGGCGGCTGCGCGTGTACGGGACGGGCGAGGACGAGGCCGCGCTGAAGGCTCAGTGCTCGGACCTCGGGCTCGACGGGTCCGTGGAGTGGATGGGCCGTACGGACGACGTGGAGGCGGCCCTCGCGGGCGCCTCCGTCTTCGTCCAGTCCTCCCGGGGCGAGGGCTTCCCGCTGGCGCTCCTGGAGGCGATGGCCAGCGGGGTGCCGTGCGCAGCCTTCGACTGCGCGCCCGGCGTGCGCGAGATCGTCCGGGACGGCGAGGACGGGCTCCTCGCCCCGGCCGGGGACACCACCGCCCTCGCCGACCGGCTGCTCCGGCTGACCGGCAACCCCCGGCTGCGCGACGCGCTGGGAACCCGGGCACGGTCGGGCGCCCAGCGGTTCTCGGAGCCGGAGGTGGGGCGGCGCTGGGAGGAGCTGTTCGCGTTCCTGGAGCGGTGAGCGGGGTCTCCCGGCTCAGCCCCGCGCCACCCGCGCCCCCGCCGGGTGCTGCTGGGCCGGCACCACCGCCCGCCGGGCCGACGGCGGGAGGGGCAGCGGCAGCCCGTCCGTCTCCCCGAGGAAGACCCGCCGCACCACGCGCTCGGCCGCGTTCCCGTCGTCGTACGGACAGAAGCGGGCCCGGAACGCCGCCCGCAGCTGGGCCGAGCGCGAGCCCCGCCAGTGGTCGGTGGCGAAGATGTCGAACAGCTCGTCCTGACTGCGTGCGACGACGCCGGGAGGGAACGAGGTGATGTCGAAGTAGGTTCCCCGGGCCGCCTCGTACGCCTCGATGTCGTCCAGATGCAGGACCACCGGGCGGTCCAGGTTGACGTAGTCGAACATCAGTGACGAGTAGTCCGTGATCAGCGCGTCCGAGGCGAGCGCCAGCGTCTCCAGGGAGGGGTGGCCGGTGACGTCGATGATCCGGGGATGCGTCGCCGTACGCGTACCGCTGCCGCTGCCGTTCCGGGCGTGAGATGTGCGGGGCGCGCGCTCCAGGATCACGAACTGCGGGCCCAGCACCCGGATCAGCTGCTCCAGGTCCAGGGTGGGCCGCTGGACGCGCCGGTAGTCGCGGTGGGTCGGGGCGTGCAGGAGGGCCGTGGCGCCCGCCGGGATGCCGAGCGTCTTGCGCAGCCGGGCCACGTCGGCGGGTCCGGCGCGGTGGTAGACGTCGTTGCGCGGGGAGCCGTACTCCAGCGTCGTGTACGCGGACGGGTAGGCGCGCTCGCGTACGAGGGTGGAGTGCGGGTTGGCGGAGAGGGCGAAGTCCCACTTGTCGACGTCGCGCAGGACCTGCTCGAAGTCGGTGTCCCGGGCGGCGGCGGGCCGGTCCAGGAGATCCGTGCCGACGGTCTTGAGCGGGGTGCCGTGGTGGGTCTGGAGGAGGATCTGGCCGCGGCGCTTCACCAGTCGGCGGTCGAAGGCGACGTTGTTCACGAGGTACGTGGAACGGGCGAGGGCGCGCCAGTAGGCGAAGGTGCCGGGTGTGAGGGTGCGGGTGGCGGGCGGCACGGTGTGGGCGTGGGGCGGGTCGCAGATCCACGTGGTCCGCAGCCCCGGGACCAGGTCGCGCGCCTTCGCCTCGATCGCGGCCGGGCTGCCCGCGTACCCCCCGCCCCCGTAGGCGGCGAACACCGCGTCCCGGGGGCGCAGCGGCAGCCGGAGCTGGACGCGGTAGTGCGCTTGGAGCGCCGCGCCCCGCACCGCCCGGCGCAGGGCGGCCGCGCCCCGCCGCAGCCCGTCGCCGATCCGCCGGCCCGCTGCCAGGGCCCGGTAGGTGCGGCGCGCGCCCAGTCGCACCAGACCGTGGCGGAGCCGGGCGCGGCGGGGGGCCGGGGCGCCGGTGGTGCGGTAGCGCCGGCAGGAGGCGGCGGCCCGGCGGAAGAAGGCGGCACGGCTGAGGTGGGGCAGTCGGTCGCGGGAGGCGTGTACGGCGCAGAAGTGGTCGAGCATCCGGCGGTACAACACCGGCCGCCACACACTGAGTTCGGGGCGCGCGTCGAGGAACGCGAAGACCCGGTCGTACTGGTCGAAGATGTCGAAGTGCTTCTCGCTGGTGGTGGAGAGGATGTTGCCGCGCCGCCGCTGCCGGTAGGAGACGCAGACCGCGTCCAGGACCGCGATCGACCCGGCGGACATCAGCACCGGGTAGGTCCAGGGGGTGTCCTCGTAGTAGCCGGGCGGGAAGGTGAACCCCTCGGCCTCGACGAAGGAACGGCGGTACGCCTTGTTCCAGACCACCATGAGGAGGTGGAGCAGCTCGGGGCGGTCGGCCAGCCGGAAGGAGGCGGGGCCGCGCTCGTCGAGCCGGTCCGCGAGGACGTTGCGTACGCTCCGGCCCGACCAGTACGTCCGCGCGTAGTCGTACATCAGGACATCGGGGTCGCCGGTCGCCCCGATCCGGTCGGCGATGGCCTGGAGGGACTCCGGGAGGAGGGTGTCGTCGCCGTCCAGGAAGATCAGGTAGTCGCCGGTCGCGCGTTCCATACCCGCGTTGCGGGCCGGTCCGAGGCCGGAGTTGCGGGGGAGGTGGAGCGCGGTGACGCGGGGGTCGCGGCGGGCGTACTCGTCGGCGATCGGGCCGCAGGCGTCCGGGGAGCAGTCGTCGACCACGACGATCTCGAAGTCCTTGAAGGACTGGCTCAGCACGGAATCCAGACACGCGTGCAGATACGCCTGGACCCGGAATGCGGGCACGATGACGGTGAACCGGGGCACTACACATCCATGGGTCGTTCGCGGGAACCAGGTGGCCCGCAAACGTCGGATGGAATGACAGGGTTACGCAGGACGGGGCATTCGGGCGAAGTACGCGGCGAAGCGGCCCGGTTCCGGGGAACAGGGCCGCTTCCGGTTGACGTACGGCTGTACGTGCCGTCGTACGAACGGGTAGGTGCACGAGCCGCATGGACCGAGCTACCGGGCTGACGGACGGGGTTGCCTGGCTACTTGACCGCCCCCGCCATGACGCCCGAGACGAACTGCCGCTGGAAGGCGAAGAACACCGCCAGCGGGATCACCATCGACACGAAGGCGCCGGGCGCCAGGACGTCGATGTTGTTGCCGAACTGGCGTACCTGCTGTTGGAGGGCCACGGTGATCGGCGGCGAGTCGGAGCCCGCGAAGATCAGCGCCACCAGCATGTCGTTCCACACCCACAGGAACTGGAAGATCCCGAGCGAGGCGATCGCCGGACCGCCCAGCGGCATCACGACCCGGGTGAAGAGACGGATCTCGCCCGCCCCGTCGAGCCGTGCGGCCTCCAGCAGCTCGCGCGGGATCTCCGCGAAGAAGTTCCGCAGCAGGAAGATCGCGAACGGCAGCCCGAAGGCCGTGTGGAAGAGGACCACTCCGAGCGTCGTCTCGAAGATCCCGATGGTGCCGAAGAGTTCGGAGACCGGGATCAGGGCGACCTGGACCGGGACCACCAGCAACCCGACGACCAGCAGGAACCACCAGTCACGGCCGGGGAAGTCCATCCAGGCGAAGGCGTACCCGGCGAGTGAACCGATCACCACCACCAGGACGGTGGACGGCACGGTGATCATGATGGTGCTGAGAAGGGATCCGGTGATGGTCGAATTGTCCAGCAGGCGCTGGTAGTTGTCGAAGGTCAGCTCGGAGGGGGCGGTGAAGATCTTCCACCAGCCGGTCGCCGCGATGTCCTCGGATCCGCGGAGCGAGGAGAGGAACAGGCCGATCGTCGGCATGATCCAGAACAGGGCGACCAGGATCAGGAAGACCCGCATCACCCCGCCGCCGAGGCGCGCCGCGATCCGGGCGCCGAGGGACTGCTCGGCCTTGAGTCTCGTGGGCGTACTCATCGTCGTCCCTCCTTCCGCATCCGCCGGATGTTGCTGTTTTTTCCCGGGGGGCGACCCCCGGACCCCCGGCCGGAAGGTGCCACGGGGCGGGCCAGGTCCGTCATCGCCGCCCCTCCTTCCGCATCCGCCGGATGTTGAACAGCATCACCGGCAGCACCAGCAGCAGCAGAAGCACCGCGATGGCGCTGCCGATGCCCAGGTCGGCGTCCGTACCGAACGAGGACCGGTACAGCTGGAGGGCCAGGACGTTCGCGTCGTCCTGGCTGGAGCCCGGCGCGATGATGAAGACCAGGTCGAAGACCTTCAGCACGTTGATCATCAGCGTCACCAGCACCACCGCCAGGACCGGGGCCAGCATCGGCACGGTGATCCGGCGGAACACCTGCCACTCGTTGGCGCCGTCCACCCGGGCCGCCTCCAGGAGCTCGCGCGGCAGACCGGCCAGTCCGGCCGCGATCAGCACCATTGCGAACCCGGCCCACATCCACACGTAACTCCCGATGATCCCGGGGGTCACCAGGGACGGGCCGAGCCAGTCCACGCCGTTGTAGGGCTCGCGGAAGTTGTCCGCGGGCAGCCGCAGTTGGGCCCCGTCCGCCGACGCTGGCAGGGTGAACACCCCGTCGGCCCCGGCGGTCGCGGTGGCGACGACCTCGCCGTCCTTGACCGCCTCCACCTTGAGGCCCTTGAGACCGAGCTCCTCGGGGTCGACGACATTGGGTCTCCCGCCGCCTCCCCGGGTGAAGTCCAGCCAGGCCGTGCCGGTGATCTCGTCCCCGTCCGCCGCCGGAGCCGCCTTCGCCGGGCGGGCGTCGCCGGGCATCCTGGCCGGGGCGACGCCGACCAGCGGCACCTGGACGGCCTCCCCGGCCCGAACCGGATCCTTGGAGACGTACGCCCCGCCCTCACCCTTCTCCAGCGGGTGCACCGGCAGCGGGCGCGCCTTGGGGAAGCCGGCCGACTCGTTGAACGTGTCGTGCACGCTCACCGCGACGGCGTTGGCCACCCCGCGCTCGGGTGCCTGGTCGTAGACGAGGCGGAAGATGATGCCCGCCGCCAGCATGGAGATCGCCATCGGCATGAAGACGATCAGCTTGAACGCCGTGCCCCAGCGGATCCGCTCGGTGAGCACCGCGAAGATCAAACCGAGCGCGGTGGCGACGGTCGGGGCGAACACCACCCAGATCGCGTTGTTCTTCACCGCGGTCAGGATCGTGTCGTCGGTGAACAGCGCCTTGTAGTTGTCGGTCCCGGCGAAGCTCGTGCCCGCCTGGTCGAAGAACGACCGGTAGACCGAGTAGCCGATCGGATAGAGCACCAGGGCGCCGAGCAGCACCAGCGCGGGCAGCAGGAACGCCGCCGCGATGGCTTTGCGGGTGCCGGTCACGCTCTTGCTTCCGGGCTTTGATGACGGCCGCGGGTCCGTGTCTGCGGAGGACGCCGCACCGGCGCCCTCCGCGTTCGTGGTCGCCACCGCGTCAGCTCTTGTACGCCTTGGCCGCCTCGGACTCCAGCTTCTGCTGGGCCCCCGCGACATCCTTCGGGTTCTTCAGGAAGTCCTGGAGGATCTTCCACTCGCCCTTCCCGGGCGTCCCGCCGAACGACTGCG
The DNA here is from genome assembly GCF_040613515.1 of Streptomyces sp. NPDC006261. Lineage (NCBI taxonomy): Bacteria > Bacillati > Actinomycetota > Actinomycetes > Kitasatosporales > Streptomycetaceae > Streptomyces > Streptomyces sp. NPDC006261. The sequence continues at coordinate 134,310 of NZ_JBEXSI010000005.1, read as the reverse complement.
GGGCCTGGTCGGACATGTCGAAGCGGACGTCGTCACCGGCCGCGACGAGCGCCTCGGCCATCGTGCGCTGCACGTCGTTGGGGTACGCGGCCACATCCAGGCTCTTGTTCGGCGAGATGAACCCGCCCGCCTCGGCCCAGATCTTCGCCGCGTCCGCCGAGGCCAGCCAGGTCAGCAGGGCCTGGGCTCCCTTGCTGTCCTTCAGCGCCACGGCCGCGTCGCCACCGGTCACCACGGGGGAGTCCGCGCCGACCGCCGGGAACGGGAAGACCTTCGCGTCCGTACCGATCTTCGCTTCGGTCTGCGCGATGTTGATGGAGACGAAGTCGCCCTCGAAGACCATGGCGCCCTTGGGCTGGTCGCCGCCGGTGAACGTCTGGGTCACCGAGGTCGGGAACTCCGTCTGGAGCGCCCCGTCCGCGCCGCCCGCGATCAGATCCGGCTTGCCGAACAGCTCGGCGAGCGTGGTCAGCGCGTCCTTGACGGACGGGTCGGTCCACGGGATCTCGTGCTTCGCGAGCTGGTCGTACTTCTCCGGGCCCGCCTGGGAGAGGTAGACGTTCTCGAACCAGTCGGTGAGCGTCCAGCCGTCGGCGCCCGCGACGGAGACCGGGGTGACGCCGGAGGCGGAGATGGTCTCCGCGGTGGTGATGAAGTCCTTCCAGGTCTTCGGCTCGGCCGCGCCCGCGTTGTCGAAGGCCGCCGCGTTGTACCAGATCAGGGACTTGTTGGCGGCCTTGAAGTACACGCCGTACTGGGTGCCGTCCACCGCGCCGAGGTCCTGCCAGACCTTGGCGTAGTTCTTCGTCAGCTGGGCCTTCGCCTCGTCGCCGGCCGGCTTGGCCCACTTCTTGGCCACCGCCTGCTGGATGGCGCCCACCTGCGGGATCATCGCGACGTCCGGGGGCTGGCCGCCCGCGATCTTCGTACCGAGGAAGTTGACGATCGGGTCCTGGGCCGGGACGAAGGTGACCTTCGCGCCGGTACGCTTCTCGAACTCGCCCAGCACCTTGGTGAAGTTGGCCTGCTCGGGTCCTGTCCAGACCGCGGCGACGGAGATGTTCTCCCCGTCCAGCTTCGGCAGGGTGACGGTGGGGGCGCCGTCCGTGCCCTTGTCGGTCCCGTCGCCCGACCTCTTCGACTCGCCGCCGTCCCCGCAGCCTGCCAGCGCCAGAGCGCCGACCGCCGTGAAGACGAGTGCGGCCCTGCGTATGGAAAGGGTTGTACGCATTCCTGCCCCGTCTCTTCCGTACGCGCCCGACCACGTCGTCGTCGCCCGGGCTGCGTCGTCCGTGCGCACAGTCCTACGCCCGGTGCGCGGGCCCCGCAATACCACCGCCCGGCCCAACGCGCTGATCGTGATGGCCTCGTGACGTCGTATCAGGCGATGCCGGGGAATGCGGCGGAATGAGGTGAGGGACGGGCGGGCAGGGGCAGGAGTGTCAGGTCGGGCGCGTGCCACCGGGGGTGGGCCGGCGCGGTCCAGCGGCACGTCAGGTTCACGGCCTCACGGCGGGAAACGGGCCTCGGGGTCTCGTCAGGCCTGAGCCGTCACGTCGGGAACGGGATCAGCGGGGGCAGGCGCTCGGCGTTCACCGAGCGGGCCGCGCGTTCCAGGGCGCTGGCGAGCAGGGCCAGGTCCGTGGGCCCGTTGCCCAGCTCGCGGACCGGCCGACGGGTCGGCGGATCGCCCATCCGCTCCCACTCCAGCGGGACGACGGTGGGCCGCAGCGTCGCCGTGCGCGGGATGCGGCCCGTGACCCGGCCCCCCTGGAACGGGGTCACCCGGCCGTCCGGATGACCCAGCCGGCCCCGGCCCGGGGCCGGTTCGTCCGGCGAGGGCGGCAGGACCGGGGCGTCCAGCACGATGCGCAGCCTCGCCCCCCGGGCCAGCTCGGTGTCCTCCGTGCGGTCCGGGCGCGCCGAGGTGGCGACCAGGTGCACCCCGAGCCGGCCGCCGTCCCGGGCCACGGCCTCCAGCGCCCGCACCACGGAACCGGCGGCGGGACGGCCGGGGCTGCCGAGCCCCGGAGCGACCAGTGCGTCGAAGTCGTCGGCGAGCACGACCAGGCGCGGCAGGGGCGAGGGGCCCGGGTCCGACGCCCGTGCGGTGACCTGGCGCAGCCGCAGCGTGCCGCTGGCCGGGGAGTCCAGGTCGCCCCGGCGCTCGGCGCTGCTCGGCGGACGCTGGCCCACGATGCGCCGGGACTCCTCCTGCTGGGCCGCTTCCGCGTGCCGGGCGTGCCAGGCGGCGAAGTCCAGCGGACCGAGCAGCTCGGCGCGGCGCTTCAGCTCGCCGCCCAGGGCCTGCGCGAACTCCCGCATCCGGACCGGGTCGGAGGCGACGAGATGGGTGAAGACGTGCGGCAGCTCCGTACAGGGGAGCAGCCCCTCTCCGCGCTCCTCGGGCTTCCCGCCGGCGCCGTCGACCAGCAGGATGCCGAGCCGGTCGGGCCGGGCGGAGGCGGCGAGCGAGGCCGCGATGGCCCGCAGCAGCTCGGTGCGCCCGCTGCCGGCGGGGCCCTCGATGAGGAGGTGGGGGCCCTCGTCGGCGAGATCGACGCTGAGGGCGCCCCGGGGACCGGCCCCGAGCACCAGCACGGGCCGCCCGGCGTGCACGGCCTGCGGTGTCCGGCCCGCCTCGGCCTCGCCGCCCTGCGGGCCGACCCGGGGGGCGGTACGGGAGAGGTGGGGAGTGCGGCCGGAGGCCCTGCTGTCCGCCCCCGGGTAGGACGTGCGGCCGGAGTCGCGGGTGTCCGCGCCCGGGTACGGCGACCGGCCGGAGCCGTGTGCTCCGGCCGGGGGGCAGGGCGTACGGCCGGAGTCCTGGCGGTCCGAGCCGGGGTACGGAGTGCGGCTTGAGCCCCGGCTTTCAGCGGGCGGGTACGGGGTGTGCCGGTACTCCCGGTTCTCCGTGTCCGGGTACAGCGCGCGGCTGGAGTCCCGGCTGTCCGTGGCCGCGTACGGAGCGCGGCCGGGGCCCCCGCTCTCGGCCGAGGGGTACGGCGTACGGCCGGAGTTCCGGGCCTCGGCGCCTGGGTACGGCGTACGGCCGGAGTCCCGGTCGCCCGTCCCCGCGGACGGCGGACGGGCAGCGTCCCCGGCCCCCGGGTACCGCGTAGGGCCCGAGTCCCGGTCGCCCGCCGACGGGTACGGCGTGCGCCCCGAGGCCGGAGTGTCCTGGGAGCGGTGGTCGTCGTCCGCCGAGCGCTGGGGGCCGACGCGGGGGCCCGTGCTCAGCGTGCGGCCCGAGCCGGGGGTCTCCCGGTCCGCCCGGGACGGGGGGACGGCGGCGGCCCGGGGCACCGAGGCGCCCGGCTGGTCCTCCGCCGTGGAGGCCCAGCGGGCCATCAGCGACGCCGGGGTAGCGCGGGCCAGGCCCAGCTCGTCCAGCAGCCGGGCCGAGGGCGGCAGCGCCGCCGTCGTCGGGCGGCCCGCCAGTGCGGCCGAGCCCTCGTCGCGCAGGGGCGCCAGCGCCCGCCCGAGCCGCTCGGCCCAGGCCGCCGACACCGCGTCCACCGCGGCCACCGTGCCGTGGCCCGCCGCCTGACCGCCCGCCGTACGCAGCAGCCGCAGCGCGGTGGCGACATCGCCGCTGAGCATCGCGACCGCCCCGCACTCGCGGAAGGCGATGGAGGCCCGGCAGGCGGCGTCGTACGTCGCGGCCACCGGGGAGGTGGGCGAGGCGGCCGGGGTCTCGGCCAGGCAGATCAGGTGGATGCCCGCCGCCGCCCCCGCGCCGGCCAGCCGGGCCGTCGTCTCGCGCAGCGCCGCCGTGCCCGGGTCGCCGTCCAGGACGACCACCGTGTGCGGACCCGTGTGCGCGCGGGCGGCGTCGGCCACCGCGGTCCGGTCCAGGTTGGGCCAGCCGGGACCGAGCGGGCCCTCGTCCAGACGGCGGACCAGCTCGGCCGTCCGGGCGGCCGCCTGCTCACGGTCGTAGGCGAGGAGGAGCCGGCAGTCCTGGCCGTGCGTCGGGCGCAGATGCGGCAGCCACCCCAGCCAGGACCACTCGCGCCGGCGCTCCTCCAGGGAGCGGGCGCGGTCCGTGGCGATGAGCACGATCTCCAGGTCGAAGGGGGAGTGCAGCGCGGCGAGCTGAGCCACCGTCGCGCGGGCGAGCCCCGCCAGCCGGGCGCGCGGCCCGGCCAGTCCCAGCGAACCGGCCTCCCGCAGCCCCACCGTCACCGGCACCGACGGCACATCGGCCCGGTCGGTCGTCCCGAGCCGCACCACCAGCGCCTCCGGGTGCCCGTCGTGGCGCTCCCACAGCCGGGGTCCGGGGCCCAGCGCCGTCAGCAGCACGGCCGCCGGGTCCGGCCAGGTGCCCTCGGGCGCGGACGGCACGGCGGAGAAGGGGGATTGGGGCGAGGCGGGGGAGGCGAGGTGGCCCCCGGAGTCACCGAAGGAACCGCCGGAGGCGTACGGGTCGGGGCCCGGGGTCTCCGGGAAGTGAGCGTGACCGGACGGGGCGGGGGCGTGGGCGGAGGGGGAGCGAGCGTGGCCGGACGGAGTGGCCCCCGCCTCCGGCCATGTGCCCCGGCCCGGCTGCTCAGCGCCCTGCGTCTGCTCGCCCCTGCCGCCGCCCTTGAGCCGCCGGGCCCAGGCGCCTATGCCCCCGCGTCGGGGCGCCTCACCGGCACCGGACGGCTCCTGGCCGCCGCCACCGAACGACTCCCGGCTGCTCGCACTCGCGCCCGCCGGACCGAGCGGCTCCCCCCCACCCGCGGCGCCTTCCGGGAACTGCTCCCGGCCGCCATGCATGCGCTGCCGTGCGGCAGCCCCGGAGAAGCCGTGACCGGGGCCGGGGCGCCGGCCCTCGTACCCCACCGGCCCCTCGTGCCTCGTCGGCTCCGGGCGGGGGGCGTAGGACGCCGGCCCCCCGTACGCGGCGGCCGGCGCGTGCGGCTCCGTCTCCACGCGGCTCACCCGCAGGTGGCCCTCGCCGTCCGGGGCCGTAGGGAGCGTCACCGTACGCGAGCCGGCCGTGAGCCGGAGGGCCGATTCGCCGAGCCGCAGCAGGGCGCCGGACGGGAAGCGGACGGGCCGGTCGCCGACCTCCGCGCCGTCCAGGGAGGTGCCGTTCGTCGAGCCGAGGTCGGCGACCGAGACCCGGCCGTCCTCGGAGACCGTCACCGCGCAGTGCAGCCGGGACACGTCCGGGTCGTCCAGCGGGACATCGGCCTCGACGGAGCGGCCGATCCGGATCTGCCCGCCGTGCAGCAGGTGGACTCCGCCGGCGTCCGGCCCGGCGACCACGTGGAGCTGGGCCGGAACGCTGTCGTCGGTCGCCTCGTCCTCGCCGGGGACCTGGAGCGAGAGGACCGCCCCGTCCACCAGCGGCGGCTCACCGAGGGCGATGCGCTGGGAGTCCAGCCGCTCCCGCCCGGCGAAGAGCACCACGGCCCCGCCGCCCTGGGAGCCCTCGGGCCCGGAAACGGCCTGGGCCAGGCCGGAGGCGATGGCGGCCAGCGCCGTCCCTGCGGGGGCGGTGACGAGCACGTCGCAGGCGCGCGCCGGGGTCTGGCCGCTGCGCGGCGCGAGGACGGTCAGCCGGATCTGCATCGCCGTCGGCGGTCCCTTCTGCGCGGGGTGCCCGGCAGGGGAAACGCCCTGTGATTCCCCCCACCCGGCACGGACAGGTCGTCCGTACAGGTCGTCACGGACCCCGGGCTCCCGACCCGTCAGATCCGTCCTTGGAGGCATCCTCGCACCTGCCACTGACAACACGCCCGGCGGTCACCTTTAAATGATCTTGAATGGTCGGCTGTGGGCGCAAAAGTGCCGGCTTGCGTCCGGTTCCCGCAGCGCAGGAGGGCGCGACGAGCGCCGTCCGGCGCATTCCGGACGGACATACGGCACTGTTGTGCGAGTCCCGGATTTCCGGGCGTCGACCCCGCGCGGCAACCATCTGTCCGGTCTGCGCGTCTTCCCCCGAAACGCGACCCCCGGACCCCTTGTCCGACGACATCCCGGCCCCTTGTCCAGCGGCATTAGAGTGGGCCGGAACATGGGCCGGAGCGTAGGCCCGGAACACCCGGGCGGGCCGCGGGGGGACCGCAAGCACCACGATCAGCAGGGAGCGCATGACGTGCGGCCGGTAGGCAGCAAGTACCTGCTCGAGGAGCCGCTCGGACGCGGCGCCACGGGCACCGTCTGGCGAGCCCGCCAGCGGGAGACCGCGGGCGCCGAGGCAGCCGTCGCCGGTCAGCCCGGCGAGACCGTGGCGATCAAGGTCCTCAAGGAGGAGCTCGCCAACGACGCCGATGTCGTGATGCGGTTCCTGCGGGAGCGCTCCGTCCTGTTGCGGCTCACGCACCCGAACATCGTGCGCACCCGCGACCTGGTCGTCGAGGGCGATCTCCTCGCCCTGGTGATGGACCTGATCGACGGTCCCGACCTCCACCGCTACCTGCGGGCGAACGGCCCGCTCACCCCGGTCGCCGCCTCCCTGCTCACCGCGCAGATCGCCGACGCGCTCGCCGCCAGCCACGCCGACGGCGTCGTCCACCGCGACCTCAAGCCGGCCAACGTGCTGCTCGACGAGCGGGACGGCGGCATGACCCCGATGCTCACCGACTTCGGCATCGCGCGGCTCGCCGACTCCCCGGGGCTGACCCGGACGCACGAGTTCGTCGGTACCCCCGCCTATGTGGCGCCGGAGTCCGCCGAGGGCCGCCCGCAGACCTCCGCCGTGGACATCTACGGCGCGGGCATCCTGCTGTACGAGCTGGTCACCGGCCGCCCGCCGTTCGCCGGGGGCACCGCCCTCGAAGTCCTGCACCGGCACCTCAGCGAGGAGCCCCGCCGCCCCTCCACCGTCCCCGAACCGCTGTGGACGGTCATGGAGCGGTGCCTGCGCAAGGACCCGGACCAGCGGCCCAGCGCCGAGAACCTGGCCCGTGGTCTGCGTACGGTCGCCGCCGGCATCGGCGTCCACGCGAACTCGGCCCAGATCGCCGCCGCCGAAGGGGTGGGCGCCCTGCTCGCCCCCGACCCGGCGCCCGCGGCCGTCCCGGAGACGCCCGGTGCCGCCGACCCCACGCAGGTGCTGCCGGGCAACGCGGGCTCGTACGATCCCGGCGCCGCCACCAGCGTGCTCCCGCAGACCGGAGTCCCCGGCGGCAACCAGGGCCACGCCGACCCGACCGCCGTCATGCCGCCCGTACCGCAGCACCCCGGCGGGCCGCCGCAGCCGGACGGCCCGCACCCCTGGCAGTCGCAGCTCCAGGCGGCCCGCGACCGCAACGAGCAGACGCAGGTGCAGTACCTGGACCCGAGCCAGGACCCCCTGCGTCGCCGCCCCCAGCGCCAGCAGCCCCCGCAGCCTCCCCAGCGGCAGCAGCAACCTCCGCAGCACCGGCAGCAACCGCTCCAGCAGCAGTACCCCCAGCAACAGCAGCACCAGCCTCAGCGCTACCAGGCCCCGCAGCAGCCCCAGCGCCAGCAGTACGCGCCTCAGCCCCCGCAGCAGCCCGCCCCGCGCCCGCCGCGTGAGCCGCGTCCGCCGAGGCAGCGCAGCTCCAGCCCGATGCGCATCCCCGGTCTCGGCTGCCTCAAGGGGTGCCTGTTCACCGTGGTGCTGCTGGTCATCGCCGGCTGGCTGATCTGGGAGCTGACCCCGCTCCAGGACTGGGTGGCCCAGGGCAAGGGCTACTGGGAAGCGATCGGCGACGCGATCGGAACGGTCACCGACTGGGTCTCCAAGATCGGCGAGGCCACCGGGGAATCCGGGGGCACCGGCGGCGCCTGACGGCGGCGCCGGGCGTACGGTCGGGGGCTGGAGACCGCCAGCACCCCCGACTCTGTCCCTTTGTCGACTTCTCCGGACCGATTCGGTCCGGAGAAGTGCAGGTTGGCGCCATCCCGGGCACGCACCACCCCGAACGCCGCGTAACTTTGTCGACCGGGGGTCCACCGCCAGCCGCTGAGGGAGCAGTCTTGGCACGGAATATCGGCAGCCGGTACACGGCCCACCAGATCCTGGGGCGCGGCAGCGCCGGCACGGTGTGGCTCGGAGAGGGGCCCGAGGGCCCGGTCGCCATCAAGCTGCTCCGTGAGGACCTCGCGTCCGACCAGGAGCTCGTGGGCCGCTTCGTACAGGAGCGCACCGCCCTGCTCGGGCTCGACCACCCGCAGGTGGTCGCGGTCCGGGACCTCGTGGTGGACGGCAACGACCTCGCCCTGGTCATGACCCTCGTACGCGGCACCGACCTGCGCACCCGCCTGGACCGCGAACGCCGCCTCGCCCCCGAAGCGGCCGTCGCGATCATCGCGGACGTCGCCGACGGCCTGGCCGCCGCCCACAAGGCCGGGGTGGTCCACCGGGACGTCAAGCCCGAGAACATCCTGCTCGACATGGAGGGCCCGCTCGGCCCCGGCGGCGCCCACCCGGCCCTGCTCACCGACTTCGGCGTCGCCAAGCTCATCGACACCCCGCGCCGCACCAAGGCCACCAAGATCATCGGTACCCCGGACTACCTGGCCCCCGAGATCGTCGAGGGCCTCCCGCCGCGTGCCGCCGTCGACATCTACGCCCTGGCGACCGTGCTGTACGAGCTCCTCGCCGGGTTCACCCCCTTCGGTGGCGGCCATCCCGGCGCGGTCCTGCGCCGCCATGTCACCGAGACCGTCGTCCCGCTCCCCGGCATCCCCGAGGAGCTCTGGCAGCTCCTGGTGCAGTGCCTGGCCAAGGCCCCGGCCTCCCGCCTGCGCGCCTCCGAGCTGGCCGTACGGCTCCGGGACCTGCTCCCGCTCCTCGTCGGCATCCCGCCCCTGGACGTGGACGAGCCCGGCGGCGACGAGGCGGAGCAGCAGGCACCCGCGTACGACGAGCAGCAGTACACCCCGTCCGCAGAGGAGCCGCGCAGGCGCGGGGCGGTCCCGCTGGTGCCAGGCTCGTCCCCGGACTCCAACCGGGACACCCACACGAGCATGCGCGTCCCCGCCCCCGACGAACTGGCCGGCGGCCCACTCGGTACCGCCCGCGCCCCGCGCTCCCCCGGAAAGCCGCGCCCCGGCTCCGCCCGCAACAAGGCGGCGGCCGTCCGCAAGCGCCGCATCACCCTCGGCGCCCTGGCCCTTCTGTTGTGCGCGGCCGTCGCGGTGGGCGGCTGGTTGGCCGCGGGCGGCGGCGACGGGGAGCCGGCGGGGCCCCAGAACAGCGAGAACTCGGCTCCGGCGACCCCGTAGGCAGCCCTTCGGGCAGCCCGTTCCCCGGACCGGTTCCCGGGGGAGGACAAGCTTCACCCGCCATGCCGTTACGCTGGACCCGTGGCAGTCGTCGATATTTCCGAAGAGCTGAAGTCCCTCTCCTCGACCATGGGGTCGATCGAGGCCGTCCTGGACCTGGATGCGCTGAGGGAGGACATCGCCGCGCTCGAGGAGCAGGCAGCGGCGCCGTCCCTCTGGGACGACCCGGACGCGGCCCAGAAGATCACCAGCAAGCTGTCGCACCTCCAGGCCGAGGTCCGCAAGACCGAGACCCTGCGCGGTCGCATCGACGACCTCGCGGTCCTCTTCGAGCTCGCCGAGGACGAGGGCGACGCCGAGGCGCTCGCCGAGGCCGAGACCGAGCTGGAGTCGGTGCGCAAGGCGCTGGACGAGATGGAGGTCCGCACCCTCCTGTCCGGCGAGTACGACGCCCGCGAGGCGCTGGTGACCGTCCGCGCCGAGGCCGGTGGCGTGGACGCCGCCGACTTCGCGGAGAAGCTCCAGCGCATGTACCTCCGCTGGGCGGAGCGGCACAACTACAAGACCGAGGTCTACGAGACGGCGTACGCCGAAGAGGCCGGCATCAAGTCGACCACCTTCTCCGTCCAGGTCCCGTACGCCTACGGCACTCTCTCCGTCGAGCAGGGCACCCACCGCCTGGTCCGGATCTCGCCCTTCGACAACCAGGGCCGCCGCCAGACGTCCTTCGCGGGCGTCGAGGTGCTCCCGGTCGTCGAGCAGACCGACCACATCGAGATCGACGAGTCCGAGCTGCGCATCGACGTGTACCGCTCCTCGGGCCCCGGCGGACAGGGCGTCAACACCACGGACTCCGCGGTCCGTCTGACCCACCTGCCGACCGGCATCGTCGTCTCCTGCCAGAACGAGCGCTCGCAGATCCAGAACAAGGCGTCCGCGATGAACGTCCTCCAGGCCAAGCTCCTCGAGCGCCGTCGCCAGGAGGAGCAGGCCAAGATGAACGCGCTCAAGGGCGACGGCGGCAACTCCTGGGGCAACCAGATGCGTTCGTACGTCCTCCACCCGTACCAGATGGTCAAGGACCTGCGTACGGAGTTCGAGATGGGCAACCCCGAGGCGGTTTTCAACGGCGAGATCGACGGCTTCGTGGAGGCGGGCATCCGCTGGCGCAAGCAGCGCGAGAAGTAACCTCCGCCGTACGAGGGTTGGGCCCGGACAGGGATCTGTCCGGGCCCGTCTGCGTCGGGGGGCCGCCGTGGCGAGTTGGGGGGAAGCTGTGCCCGATGCGTCACAGTCGTGCTGCTGCATACCCGTCAACAACCCCTATAAGGGTGTGTACTGCACACAACGGCCTTGACGGAATCCTCAACTCTGGCCAGGGTGCTAGAGCAGCATGCGTATGTCTGGGACAGGTGTGAACCGGGGGGCTGGCGGGGTGACCACGACACGACGTGGCCTCGCCGAGGTGCTTCCCCGCAGGGCCGTGGCCCGCATATGGCTGCTCCAATGACGAGATCAGCTACTGGGGGTAGCAACAGATGACGAAGAAGACGCGCATTCGCGTCGCGCGGATAGCCGCTGGTGCGGTTATTGCCGCAGGTGCCTCGCTGACCGCCGCGGGTGCGGCGCAGGCGGTCGGCATCGGTATCGGTGTGGACGGCGGCGGCCTCGGCGCCGACGTGTCGATCCAGAACGAGGACAACCCGATCGGCGGCGCCGACCAGGGTGGTGCGTCCGGCGAGACAACGACCGGTGAGACCACCACGGGCGAGACGTCGACGACCGGTGAGACCACCACGGGTGAAACCACCGGCGAGACGTCGACGACCGGTGAGACCACGGGCGAGACGTCGACGACCGGTGAGACCACGACCGGTGAGACGTCCACCACGGGTGAGACCACCACGGGTGAGACCACCGGCGAGACGTCGACGACCGGTGAGACCACCACGGGCGAGACCACGTCCGGCTCGACGGGCACCACGGGCACGTCCGGCTCCACGGGCACGTCCGGCTCCACGGGGACCACCGGCTCCACGGGGACCACCGGCTCTACGGGGACCACCGGCTCTACGGGGACCACCGGCTCTACGGGGACCACCGGATCCACGGGGACCACCGGATCCACGGGGACCACCGGATCCACCGGATCCACCGGCTCGTCGGGCACCACCACCGGCGGCGACGACGGCGGCACCGGTACCACCGGCTCCGCCACCGCCGGCTCAGGCACCTCCGGTTCCGCGACCGGTGGCGACGACGCCTGCACCGTCGAGTCCGGTGTCGTCGAGTGCGCCGACAACACGGGCCCCAACAGCGTCGGCAACCAGCCGGTCGAGCAGAGCAAGGGCAAGGAAGAGCTTGCCGAGACCGGTGCGGCCGAGACCACCTTCCTGGTCATCGGTGCCGCGACGATGATCGCCGGCGGCATCGGCTTCCGTCTCCTGCCGCGTCTGGTCGGCGGCGGCCGTACGGTCGCCTAGGACCCGCTGAGGGCCGTGTACGGGTGCACCTGAGCCCCGCACACGGCCCGGCACGGTACACAGAAGGGGCCCGGGAGGCCGTACACAGCCTCCCGGGCCCCTCTGCGCGTTTGCGTGCTTCTACGTGCTCTGCGTCTGCCCCCGGCCCGCTCAGGCGGCCGTATGCGGACGTTCAGCGCCACTCGGGCGCGGCCGGACCCGGACAGAGCCCACTCGAAGGCTCCGGCGTGGGTCAGGCCGTTTGGTGGGCCACCAGCGCCAGCGCCGCCAGCAGCACGACCATCAGCGCGATCAGCATGGCCGGATTCATCCCGGCCAGCGGGCCCTGTCCCTGCTCCTCCAGCATCTGCTGCCGGACCGCACGGCAGACACGGCAGCGCCCCTCGCTCACGGGGGACGCGCAGTTCGCGCACACCAGTCGGTCATAGGTCATGCGCATTCCTCCTCCCGCGCGGCGGAGCCGCTGACTGCTTCTCTCTCCGCACAACGCTCCGGGAAACGCAACCGTTCCCCCACCCACTGTGCCAGCTTCCGTCGTTTTCGGCGCGGCCCGCCGGACAAGGGCCGGACAAGGGGTGGTCCGACCCGGTGTGCTCCAGGTGGCGATCCGCCATAAATCGCCCATTGCCGGACGCCGCCTGCGCGCGTGAGCCCGGTTCGCGTATGGTCACGCTCACCTACTCCCGGCCGACCGTGGTGCATCCGTGATCCGATTCGACAACGTCTCCAAGACCTACCCGAAGCAGACCCGACCGGCTCTGCGCGATGTCTCGCTGGACATCGAGAAGGGTGAGTTCGTCTTCCTGGTGGGCTCCTCCGGCTCCGGCAAGTCGACCTTCATGCGGCTGATCCTGCGCGAGGAGCGCGCCAGCACGGGCATGGTCCATGTGCTCGGCAAGGACCTCGCGCGGCTGTCCAACTGGAAGGTGCCGCAGATGCGCCGCCAGTTGGGGACGGTCTTCCAGGACTTCCGCCTGCTGCCCAACAAGACCGTCGCGCAGAACGTGGCCTTCGCCCAGGAGGTCATCGGCAAGCCGCGCGGTGAGATCCGCAAGGCCGTGCCCCAGGTGCTCGACCTCGTCGGCCTCGGCGGCAAGGAGGAGCGGATGCCCGGTGAGCTCTCCGGTGGTGAGCAGCAGCGGGTGGCGATCGCCCGGGCCTTCGTCAACCGCCCGATGCTGCTGATCGCGGACGAGCCGACCGGCAACCTCGACCCGCAGACCTCCGTCGGCATCATGAAGCTCCTGGACCGGATCAACCGGACCGGCACCACCGTGATCATGGCGACCCACGACCAGAACATCGTCGACCAGATGCGCAAGCGCGTCATCGAGCTCGAACAGGGCCGTCTCGTACGCGACCAGGCACGCGGCGTCTACGGCTACCAGCACTGACCGAGGGCGCCCCCGGGCCCCTCGTGCATGTCGAGCATCGAGTACTGAAAGGACGCCATGCGCGCCCAGTTCGTCCTGTCGGAGATCGGCGTCGGTCTCCGTCGCAACCTCACGATGACCTTCGCCGTCGTGGTCTCCGTCGCCCTCTCGCTCGCCCTGTTCGGGGGCGCGCTGCTGATGCGCGAACAGGTCAGCACGATGAAGGACTACTGGTACGACAAGGTCAACGTCTCGATCTTCCTCTGCAACAAGAACGACGCCAAGGACATGCCCAAGTGTGCGAAGGGCGCTGTCACGGCGGAGCAGAAGGACCAGATCAAGGCCGACCTCGAGAAGATGGAGGCGGTTCAGAAGCCGGTCCACTTCGAGACGGTCGACGAGGCGTACAAGCACTACCAGGAGCAGTTCGGCGACTCCCCGATGGCGGGCAACATCACGCCCGACCAGATGCAGGAGTCGTTCCGCGTCAAACTGAAGGACCCGCAGAAGTACAAGGTCGTCGCGACGGCCTTCGCGGGACGGGACGGGGTGCAGTCCGTCCAGGACCAGCGGTCCATCCTGGACAACCTCTTCGAGCTGATGAACGGGATGAACGTCGTCGCGATCTACGTGATGATCCTGATGCTCGTCATCGCGTTGATCCTGATCGTCAACACCGTGCGCGTCTCCGCCTTCAGCCGGAGACGTGAAACGGGCATCATGCGCCTGGTGGGAGCCTCCGGCTTCTACATCCAGGCCCCCTTCATCATGGAGGCGGCAGTCGCCGGCCTGATCGGCGGTCTGCTGGCCTGCGCGATGCTGCTCGGCGGCCGCTACTTCCTCATCGACGGCGGGCTCGCGCTCCAGGAGAAGCTGAACCTGATCAACTTCATCGGCTGGGACGCGGTCCTCACCAAGCTCCCGCTGGTGCTCGCGATCGGCCTCCTAATGCCGGCCGTCGCCGCTCTCTTCGCGCTGCGCAAGTATCTGAAGGTATGACTTATGCCTCCTGGGGCGCGCGGGCAACTGCCCGTGCGCCCCAGGAGGCTTGTCCTAGACTCGGCGCCATGTCGGGTAGTTCGCACCGCTTCCGGCCCCGCGGCCTCTGCCGCGGGGCAGCCCTGACATTGGTCTTCGGGTGTGTCCTGGCCACCGGCGCGGCCACCGGTTCGCTGCCGCAGGACCCCGACCCCCTCCCCGAGCTCCCGGCGCGTGCCGTCGCCTCCACCCTGGGCCCGGTCGACCGCGAGGAGATCGAGGACGCGGCGGCGAAGGCCGAGGCCGACGGGAAGTCCGTGAAGGACGCGGCCGGGGAGGTCGTCAGCCGCAGCGGGGACCGCTGGGGCGCGGTCTACGACGAGCAGGAGTACGAGGAGTTCGCGCAGGCCCTGGACGGCTCGTACCTGGGCGTCGGCCTCTCCGCCCGCCGCACCGCGAACGGGGGCGTCGCCGTCTCCCGGGTCCAGCCCGGGGGCCCCGCCGACCGGGCCGGCATCCGCGAGGGCGACCTGCTCCGCACGATCGACGGCCGCCGTGTCGACAAGCGCCCCGTCCCCGAGGTGGTCGCCTTACTCCGCGGTGACGGTACGGGGGCCGCGGAGGGCACCCGCGTCGTCCTCGGTCTCGTACGGGAGGGGAGGCCCTCCACACAGACACTGGAGCGCGCCCGGCTGACCCCGGACGCGGTCACCGTGAGCCGTCTGGGCACCGGCCGCACCCCGGCGCTCCTCGTCAAGGTCGCCGCCTTCACCAAGGGGGCCGGCCAGGAGGTACGGGACGCGGTCCGCGGAGCGCCCGGGGACGCCGGGATACTCCTCGACCTCCGTGCCAACTCCGGCGGCCTGGTCACCGAGGCCGTCACCGCCGCCTCCGCCTTCCTGAACGGCGGCCTGGTCGCCACGTACGACGTACGCGGGGAGCAGCAGGCGCTGTACGCCGACCCGGGCGGCGACACCGAGCGGCCCGTGGTGGTCCTGGTCGACGGCGGCACGATGAGCGCGGCCGAGCTGCTGACCGGCGCCCTGCAGGACCGAGGCCGTGCGGTGACCGTCGGTTCGCGCACCTTCGGCAAGGGCTCGGTGCAGATGCCCAGCGAGCTGCCGGGCGGTTCGGTGGCCGAGCTGACCGTGGGCCACTACCGGACTCCGGCCGGCCGCAGCGTCGAGGGCCGGGGCATCACGCCCGACCTGGTGGTGCGGGAGAGGGCCCAGCAGAGGGCCGAGACGGTATTGAGTGGCCTCGGGGGTGGGTCGTAGTGCGAAAATGACCGCACTATGGCTAAGGAAAAAGACACCGGGCGCAAGATGGTCGCGCAGAACAAGAAGGCGCGGCACGACTACACGATCCTCGACACCTACGAGTGCGGCCTCGTCCTCATGGGCACCGAGGTGAAGTCGCTGCGCATGGGCCGGGCCTCCCTGGTCGACGGCTTCGTCCAGATCGACGACCACGAGGCGTGGCTGCACAACATCCACGTACCCGAGTACGTCCAGGGCACCTGGACCAACCACGCGGCCAAGCGCAAGCGCAAGCTGCTCCTCCACCGGGCCGAGATCGACAAGCTCGCGTCGAAGTCCCAGGAGACGGGCCACACGATCGTGCCGCTCGCCCTGTACTTCACGAACGGACGGGTCAAGGTCGAGATCGCGCTGGCGAAGGGCAAGAAGGAGTACGACAAGCGCCAGACGCTCCGCGAGAAGCAGGACACGAGGGAGACGAACCGTGCCATCTCGGCGGCCCGCCGACGGCAGCGCAGTGCCTGACCGGGCCTCGCAGGGCCTGCCCGGGGCCCCGGGCAGGAATACGCTGGCATCGGCCCGCGTTGTTCACGTACGATGGGCCGTGCACCTCAGCGAAGGTGTGCGTTTTGAAAAATCAACATGGGGATGATCGGTTTCGACAGCGGATGTCGAAGCAGGGGAAGCGAGTCGAGGAAGCGGCAATGATCTCGTAAACCATATGTCGCAAACAATAATCGCCAATTCCAAGCGCGATTCCTCCGCCTTCGCCCTCGCTGCCTAATTAGCAGCTAAGCGAAGACTCTGCGGAGTGTCAGCCCGGGGGTGATCCCGACCCGGATCCTGGCATCAATTAGGGATCTAAACTTCTCGGCCCGGCCACGGGGCTGAGAAGGAAACCAAACAGTGGCTGGGCCTGTCGGAGGCTTGTTCGCGTGACCTCCGGGGCCGAGAAAAGCGCAGCGAACTGCACTCGGAGAAGCCCTGGTTCCGCACCGTTGGACGCGGGTTCGATTCCCGCCATCTCCACCACCCCATGTAAGCCTCTGCCCCGCGAGTCCGCTCGCGGGGCAGAGGCTTTTTGTTCCCGCAGAGCTTTTCACGGCAACGAACGGGTGAGCCACGCCACTTCTTTGGTGCCTTCCACGGAAACGCGGTTCCGCTCGAACCCGAGCTTCTCCAGGACACGGAGCGACGGCGTGTTCCAGGTGCCGACGGTGGACCAGAGCCTCTTCCGCCCGGTCGCGCCGGCGGCGTCGAGCACCGCGCGGGCCGCCTCGGTGGCGTAGCCGCGCCCGTGCGCGTGCCGGAACAGCTCGTAGGCGATCTCGGGCTCCTCCAGGGTGGAGCGGCCGATGATCAGGCCGCAGTAGCCGATGAAGTCGCCTTCGGCGCGGCGCTGGACGGGCAGCAGGGCGATTCCCGTGGTCTCCGTCGCGGCGAGCAGTTCCCCGATGCCTTTGCGGCCGCGTTCGACGGTGTACGTCTCCTCGCCGCGTTCGGAGAGGAGGGCGCTGAACTCGGCCGCGTCCGGCTCCGCCCACGGCCGCAGTATCAGCCGCTCGGTCTCCAGATGGAACGCCATGGTCTTGTAGGTCGACATGCCCCCACCCTGCCCCACGGGCCCTGCCCCACGGGCCCTGCCCCAACCGGGCCGGCCGGGTCACAGCGGTCACCCGTGAGGCCGGCCGTGCCATCGTAGGCAGCCATGGATCTCCGTCCGCACCCCACCGGGAGTCTTCGATGACTGTTCGTCGTGTCATGCCCCTCGTCCAGTCGGACGCCGTGCAGGAGAGCCGGGAGTTCTACGGCCTGCTCGGCTTCGAGGAGGTCATGAATCACGGCTGGATCATGACGCTCGCCCCTCCGGCCAGCCCGATGGCGCAGATCAGCATCATCACCAGTGACGCGACGGCCCCCGTCACCCCCGATCTGAGCGTGGAGGTCGACGACGTGGACGCGGCCTACGAGGTCGTGCGGGAGAGCGGGGCGGAGATCGTTCATCCCCTGCAGGACGAGGAGTGGGGCGTGCGGCGGTTCATGGTCCGCGACCCCAACGGCCGCGTGGTCAACGTGCTGAGCCACCGCTGACCATCGCCCGGCTCCCGGAGGTCCCCGTGCCCGCGACGACCAGGGCGAGGGCCGCCGCGCCCATCGGAGCGGCGTAGCCGGAGACCGTCCCCGCGTGCTCCACCAGCCAGCCGCCCGTGGCCGCACCGGCCGCCACTCCGCCCAGGAGCGCGGTGACCGACAGCGTCATGCCCTCGTTCAACTGGCCCGGCGGGGTGGCGCGCTGGACCAGCGTCATGCCCGTGACCATGGTGGGCGCGGTCGCCGCGCCCGCGAGCAGCAGGCAGAGTGCCAGGACCGGCAGGGAGGCGGTCGAGGTGGTGGCGAGCAGCGGCAGGGACATCAGCGCGGTCATCGCGGTCAGACAGAGCAGCAGCCTGCGGTGGACGTTCCGGGCGGGCCGCAGTGAGCCGTAGAGCAGCCCCGCCGCACAGGACCCCGCCGCCTGGAGCGCCAGGATCGCGCCTCCGGCATGGGCGATCGAGACGACCTCCAGCGCCCCGAACACCGCCCCCGTGGCGAGGAAGACCGCCAGCAGCGCGGGCATGCCCGGCGTACGGAGGGGGGAGGCGGCGGTCCGGGTGCGGGGGGTCGGCGGTGGTTCCGTCGCGCGCTGGGCGGCGAAGACCAGGACGCCGGTCATCAGCAGGAACGCGCCCACCAGCGTGCCCGCCTCCGGGAACAGCGCCCCGCAGAGCGTCGCCGCGAGGACCGGGCCCAGCATGAAGCAGAGTTCGTCGGCGGCCTGTTCGAAGGAGTTCGCGGTGTGCAGGGTCGCCGGGTCGCCCCGGTGGAGGTGGGCCCAGCGGGCCCGGGACATCCCGCCGGTGTTGGGGGTGGTCGCGGTGGCGGCGTACGCGGCGAAGAGCGTCCAGGCCGGGGCGTCCAGGTGGACGCAGAGCACCAGTGCGAGGGAGCCGAGCACGGCGAGCGCGGTCGCGGGCACCGCGATCCTGGCCTGCCCCGAGCGGTCCACCAGCCGGGCGGTGAAGGGCGCGACGACCGCCGTCGCGGCGAGCCCGGTCGCGGTGACGGCTCCGGCGAGGGCGTACGAGCCGCGGGACCCGGCGATCATGATGACCGCGCTGACGCTGAGCATCCCCATGGGGAGCCGGGCGATCAGATTGCCCGCGGTGAAGGCGCGGGCGCCGGGGGTGGCGAGCAGCCGGAGGTAGGGGTTGGCGGACGGACGTCGCAGCGCTCGCCGGCGTACGTGCTCCGGGGCCGCACGCCCCCCGTGCTCCCGCGTGTTGCGCGGGGTGGCGACCAGCTGGCCGCCGGCGACGGTGAGCAGCGCTGTGGAGGGAGGGGGCGTACGCGTGGCAGGGGATCTCGGCATGGGACCAGCCTCGCCGCGCCCCGCCGCCCGGGTCCAACACCTACTCCCCGCCCATTCACGCACCCCTGTTGTGAATGGTCCGCCGCGTTGTAGATTCGCCGCGTGCCCGCCCCCGACACCGCCCCCCGCCTCCTGCGCGCCTTTCTCGCCGTCGCCGAGGAGCTGCACTTCACCCGGGCCGCCGCCCGGCTCTTCGTCGCCCAGCAGGCGCTGAGCCGGGACATCCGCGGGCTGGAGCGCCAGCTCGGCGCGGAGCTGTTCGTCCGCACCACCCGGCAGGTCGAGCTCACCCCGGACGGCGAGCGTCTGATCCCGTACGCCCGCCGGGTGCTCGACGCGCACGACGGACTCGCCGCGGCCTTCAGCGGCGGGCCCGCCAGGCCCCTGCTGGTCGACCTGAACAGTGAGGGGACGACCGCCGCCCGGGTGCTGGACCGGGCGCGTGAACTCGCCCCGGAGTGCGAGCTGATGGCACGGTTCGAGTCCGGGCTGACCTGGGCCGCCTCCGAGATCCTGGCCGGCCGGCTGGACGTCTCCTTCGGCCGGGCCGCCGGGCTCGCCCCCGGGGTGCGCGCCGGCCTCTCCGTACAGCCGGTGCGGTACGAGCCGATGGCCCTGATGCTGCCGGCCTCCCACCCCCTCGCCGGGCGCGCGGCCATCCCGCTGTCCGAGCTGTCCGGGACGACCGTCTACGCGGGGGCGGGCAACGAGCGGACGAGGGAGTGGACGGAGCTCGCGGCGCTGCTGTTCGCCGCGTGGGGCATCGAACTGGCCCCGCCCGTTCCGCTCGCCGTGGGGGTGGCCGAATTTCAGCGCGTCATCGCCAAGGCAGGGCACCCGGTCCTGGCGGTGGTGGACTTCCCGCCGCTCCCGGGGGCCGTGGTCCGCCCTCTCGTCGATCCCATCCCGCTCTCGCCGCTGATGCTGGTCTGGCGCAAAGGTCTGAACCACCCCGGGGTGGACGCCCTGCGTACGGCATCAGCCCAGCTGGGTACTGCCCAGGGCTGGCTCGCACCCCCGCCAGGCGCCTGGCTGCCGGAAAGGGATCTGACACTGATGCGTAACCGTTCCTGATCAACTCCGTCCAGGCGGACTTCGGGCGTCGCTGCCGTGCGCCACATCCGTCCTCCGGGTGCATGCACCGCCGGTTCCGCATCTCACCGGTCCGCCCCCGGCCCGGTGAGAGCAAGGTTGCCCACCGGTCACCTCGCGGCACGGCACCGAAACGCGCGCTCCCTAGCGTCGGGACGACACCCCGCAGCGACGGGGACCACCCCGACCCCCCTGTGGAGGCGCGTGATGGCAGGCCGTTGGATCGAGACCTGGGAGCCGGAGGACGAGACGTTCTGGCGGGAGCGGGGCGAGCGCGTCGCCCGCCGCAATCTGTGGTTCTCCGTGCTCTCCGAGCACATCGGATTCTCCGTCTGGACCCTGTGGTCGGTGATGGTCCTGTTCATGGGACCGGAGTACGGCGTCGACCCGGCCGGGAAGTTCTTCCTGATCTCCACCGCCACCCTGGTCGGGGCGCTGGTGCGGGTGCCCTACACCTTCGCCGTCGCCCGGTTCGGCGGCCGCAACTGGACCATCTTCACGGCGGTGAGTCTGCTGGCCCCGACGCTCGCCGCCTTCTGGGTGATGGAACCGGGGACCTCGTACGGCACCTTCGTGGCGGTCGCCGCGCTCACCGGGATCGGCGGCGGCAACTTCGCCTCCTCGATGACCAACATCAACGCCTTCTTCCCGCTCCGCGAGAAGGGGTGGGCGCTCGGCCTCAACGCGGGCGGCGGCAACATCGGCGTCCCCGTCGTCCAGCTCATCGGCCTCCTCGTCATCGGCACACTGGGCGCGGCCCACCCCCGGCTCGTGCTCGGCGTCTACATCCCGCTGATCGTGGTGGCCGCCGTCTGCGCCGCCCTGTACATGGACAACCTCCGGCCCGTACGCAACGACACCGGGGCCGCCCGGGCGGCCGTCCGCGACCCGCACACCTGGATCATGTCGACGCTCTACATCGGCACGTTCGGCTCGTTCATCGGCTACAGCTTCGCCTTCGGCCTGGTCCTCCAGACCCAGTTCGGCCGCACCCCGCTCCAGGCCGCCTCGCTCACCTTCATGGGCCCGCTGCTGGGCTCCCTGATCCGTCCCTTCGGCGGCCGGCTCGCCGACCGGCACGGCGGCGCCCGGATCACGCTGGCCGCCTTCGCCGCGATGGGAGCCGCCACCACCGTCGTCATCTACGCCTCCGCCACCGCCTCCCTCCCCGTCTTCCTCGTCGGCTTCACCGCCCTGTTCGTCCTGACCGGGCTGGGCAACGGATCGACGTACAAGATGATCCCCGGCATCTTCCACGCCCAGGCGATCGAGAAGGGGCTCGACGGCGAGGCGGCCGCCGCCCACGGACGGCGGCTCTCCGGCGCCGCCATGGGCTTCATCGGGGCCGTCGGCGCCCTGGGCGGCCTCGCGATCAACCTCGCCTTTCGTCAGTCCTTCCAGGCCTCCGGCACCGGGACCGCGGCCTTCTGGTCCTTCCTCGCCTTCTACGCCGTCTGCTCCGCCCTGACCTGGGTGGTATACCTTCGCCGCACCGCGTCCGTGCCCGCGAAGGCGCAGGTCGGTTACGCGGAGGTGTAGCGACCATCCGGGAGGGCGACGATCCGGCGACCAGCGACGTAACGGCCGGGAAATACGGGGGAACCGAGCCTGTCACGCACCCTTGGCAGTCTCGTGCCTACGCACATCGCGTACCAGCAGGACCACGAGAGCCGGGAACACGCCATGCAGGACGACGAGACCACACACGGCCCCCTCGCGGGCTTCACGGTCGGAGTGACCGCGGCCCGCCGCGCCGAGGAGCTCGCCACCCTCCTCAAGCGGCGCGGCGCCGCCGTCCAGCACGCCCCCGCCCTGCGAATCGTTCCGCTCGCCGACGACAGCGAACTCCTCGACGCGACGAAGGAGTTGATCGACCACGCCCCCGACGTGGTGGTCGCCACCACCGCGAT
Organism: Streptomyces sp. NPDC006261; assembly: GCF_040613515.1. Taxonomy (NCBI): domain Bacteria; kingdom Bacillati; phylum Actinomycetota; class Actinomycetes; order Kitasatosporales; family Streptomycetaceae; genus Streptomyces; species Streptomyces sp. NPDC006261. The sequence continues at coordinate 112,614 of NZ_JBEXSI010000005.1, read as the reverse complement.
CGGCTTCCGGGGCTGGGTCGAGGCCGCCGACGGCTGGGGCATCGGCGACGCGCTCCTGGAACGGCTGCGCGGGGTCGAACTCCTCACCCGAGGCCCCAAGGTCAAGGGCGCGGTCCGGGCCGCCGGGCTGACCGAGGCCTGGTCACCCGGGTCCGAATCGATGGCCGAAGTCCTCGACCGGCTCCTCGGCGAGGGTGTCGAGGGCCGCCGCATCGCCCTCCAGCTGCACGGTGAACCGCTCCCCGGTTTCATCGAGTCCCTTGAGGAGGCGGGCGCCGAGGTCGTAGGCGTTCCCGTCTACCGCTGGATGCCGCCGCAGGACATCGCCCCGCTCGACCGGATGCTCGACGCCACCGCCGCCCGGGCCCTGGACGCCGTCACCTTCACCAGCGCCCCCGCCGCCGCCTCGTTCCTGGGCCGTGCCGAGGTCCGCGGGCTGCTCCCGGAGATCCTGGGGGCACTGCGCGACGACGTCCTGGCCGCCTGCGTCGGACCGGTCACCGCCCTCCCGCTCCAGGGCCGCGGTATCCCCACCGTCCAGCCCGAACGCTTCCGCCTCGGCCCCCTCGTCCAGCTGGTCTGCGCCCGACTCCCCACCACCGCCCGGGTCCTGCCCATCGCCGGCCACCGCGTCGAGATCCGCGGCCATGCCGTGCTGGTCGACGACGAACTGCGCGCGGTCCCGCCCGCCGGCATGGCCCTCCTGCACGCCCTGGCCCGCCGCCCGGGCTGGGTGGTGGCCCGCGCCGACCTGCTGCGGGTCCTGCCCGGCAGCGGCACCGACGAGCACGCGGTGGAGACGGCGATGGCCCGGCTGCGCTCCGCGCTGGGGGCGCCGAGGCTGATCCAGACCGTCGTCAAACGCGGCTACCGGCTGTCGCTGGACCCGGCGGGGGACACACTGGGCGGGCGGTGAGGACCGTGCGGTGTGCCCCTGCCCGGCGGAAACCCGGTGGTCCGAGGGGCCCGGCCCCGGACAGCTTGAGCGGAAACCCGGTGGTCCGAGGGGCCCGGCCCCGGACAGCTTGAGCGGATGATCGACCAGAGCCACGCCCGTACGCACACTCGCGTACTCGCCCCGGACGTGACCTTCCGGCCCGCCGACCGGGACGCCGGGCGGGCCATGCCCTGGGTGCTCGCCGACGGCGACGACGAGGTGATCGCCGCCTTCACGCTCTCCCAGATCGCGCTGGGTCCCTACCGCAGCGCCCTGCTCGGCCTTCTGCACGACGACCCGCCGCAACTCTGACTTCGGCCGCCGGTGCCTCGCGCACATGCAGGTGGCCGTCCAGCGGGAACTCCGGAGGCAGGGCGCTCAGCAGCTCAGCGAAGGCGTAGCCGGACTTCTCCGCCACCCGGCAGGAAGCCACGTTGTCCACCTGGTGCAGCAGCTCCAGCCGGACCAGTCCCCTTCCGGCGAAGGCCGTGAACGCCCAGTCGGTGAGCGCCTCAAGGGCCCGGGGCGCCACCCCCCGCCCGCGCGCCCGCGCCGCAGTCCAGTACCCGACCTCGGCCCGCTCGGGGCCGGGGCCCGGCCGCTTCAGCGCGAGGTTGCCGACCAGCTCCCCGCCCCGGCCCGTGTCCGTCACGGCGAAGCCGAACCGGGTGCCGGACTCCCACCCCTCGCGCTGCAACTCCAGCCAGCGGGCGGCCTCTTCGGTGGTGGACACGGGCAGCCGGACCCACTGCCGCATCACCGGATCGTCGTACGCCTCCAGCAGCGCCGGTAGGTCCTCCTCGCGCCAGGGGCGCATCAGCAGCGTGCCGGCGGTGAGCGTGCTGCCCGGCCCGTGGGTTCCCCCAGGCATTCCCCCGTGATCGTCCATGCCGTCACGGTAGCGGGGGTTACGGCGGAGCCCCTGCGGGGGCACTCTGGAGCGTGGCATCCGACCGGTGACCCCGAGGCGGTGACAGGCGCATGGCAGCGGACAGGGGCGCGTACGCGTGGCGGTTCGACTCCGGCCGGATCTGTCTCGACCTGGTGGCCACGGGGCCCGCGGGCGGAACACCCCGCGCCCGGGAACAGCTCGACGGGCCGGGGCGGCTCGCCGACTGGATGACCGCCGCCCGGCTCGTCCCGCCGGGCACGGCCCTGAGCGCGCTGGACGCCGGCTGGCTGACCCGGTTCCGCGCGCTGCGGGCGGACGTGGACCGGCTGATGTCGGCACAACTCGCCCTGGCTGACGGCCGCGTTGACCCGACGACAGCCCAACCCGGCCGCCCCGGCGACGGCAACGCCTTGGGCCGGGTCAACTCCCTTGCCGCGGAGGCCCCGCCGGGAGCGCGTGCGGTGCGCGGCGAGGGCGGGGCGCTGGTACGGACCCTGAGCGCCGAACCCGGCTGCGCGGGGCTCCTCGCGATCGTGGCGCGGGACGCGGTGGACCTGCTCACCGACCCGGTGGCGCGGGCCGCGCTGCGCCGCTGCGCGGGCGGGGCGTGCCACCGGCTCTACCTGGACACCTCGCGCGGGGGCCGGCGCCGCTGGTGCTCCGGCGAGGTCTGCGGCAACCGCGAACGGGTCGCCCGGCACCGGCGCCGTACCGCCTCCGCGAAAGAAATGTGAAGCGTCGTTGAATGATCCGGCGCCCGCCCCCGTATCCATGCCCGAAGAGCTCCATTCAGGGTCTCGACCAGGAGGTTCGGGTGCGCAAGGATGCGGCCGTGGCCGATGACCGTCCGCACAGGGCTCGACATCGCAGTGAGCCGCCCACGCCCCCTGCCGGGGTACCGGACGAGGAGCTGATGCGGGCGCTCTACCGCGAACATGCCGGGCCGCTGCTCGCGTATGTCCTCCGGCTCGTGGCGGGCGACCGCCAACGGGCCGAGGACGTGGTGCAGGAGACGCTCATCCGTGCCTGGAAGAACGCCGGCCGGCTCAACCGGGCCACCGGCTCCGTCCGACCCTGGCTGGTGACGGTCGCCCGGCGCATCGTCATCGACAACCACCGCAGCCGGCAGGCCCGGCCGCGCGAGGTCGATCCGTCGCCGCTGGAGGTCATTCCCGCGGAGGACGAGATCGACAAGGCGCTGTGGCTGATGACGCTCTCGGACGCGCTCGACGATTTGACGCCCGCGCACCGGGAAGCATTGGTCGAGACCTACTTCAGGGGACGTACGGTGAACGAGGCGGCCGAGGTACTCGGCATCCCCAGCGGCACCGTGCGGTCCCGGGTCTTCTACGCACTCCGTTCGATGAAGCTCGCACTCGAAGAGAGGGGGATCACGGCATGAGCGACCAGCAGTGGCAGCCGTTCGGGCCCCGGCCTCCGGGACCCCGTATGCCCACCGGTCCCTCGCACCCCCCGCACTCCCCCTGTCCCGCGGGTCCTGCACACCCCTCAGGGCCCGCGTACCTCTCCGCCCCCGGGCACCCCACCGGCCCCCAGCCGCCGTTCCGGGGGGAGCCCGAAGGGCCCGAGCACGACGCGGCCGCCGCCTATGTCCTGGGCATCCTGGACGACGCGCAGGCGAGCGCCTTCGAGGCCCATCTCGCGGGCTGCTCCCGGTGTTCCGCGCACCTGGACGAGTTCGCCGGGATGGAGCCCATGCTCGCGATGCTGGCCGAGGCGCCGGCGGCCTCGCCCGGGGCCCGTCCCGTACCGCACGTTCCCGAGCGGCCCGCGCCCAAGGTGCTCGGCGGGCTGATGGACGAGGTCGCGCACCGCAGGCACCGGCGTACGAAGCGGAGCAGGTATCTGATCGCCGCGGCGGCCGCCCTGATCATCGGCGGGCCGGTCGCGGCCGTCGCCGTCACGGCGGGCGACGAGGGCGGCGGCCGCTCCGTCGCCATCGGGGAACCGCACCCCACCAGCCCGGCCGAGGACGCCTTCTTCCAGCACATGACGGAGAAGGTGACGGCGACCGACCCCACCACCCGGGTCGGCGCGACGGTCGGGATGGAGGAGAAGGCGTGGGGCACCCACACGGTCCTGGAGCTGAAGAACGTCAAAGGGCCGCAGAAGTGCACGCTCGTCGCCGTCTCCAAGACGGGGGAGGAGGAGGTCGTCACCTCCTGGTCCGTCCCCCAGTGGGGGTACGGCATCGAGGACTCGACGCACGAGTCGGCGAAGAACCCGCTGTACGTGCACGGCGGCGCGGCGATGTCCCGCGAGGACATCGACCGCTTCGAGGTGCGCACGTTCGACGGGGAGCGGCTGGTGGAGATCGGCGCCTGAGCGGACCCCGGCCGCTGAGGCGCGTCACCCCTCGCACACGTTCCGACGCGCAATCGCAACACTCGCGAACGCGGACGACAGGTGCGCCCGGGCCCCCCTTCGCATAGGGTTGACGGCTGCCCGATGCACGTCAGAAGGGGGCCTCGGTGGCCGCGCAGGATGCCGCTGTCGATTCGCTGCGGGACCGGGAAATCGGTGTCGAACAGAATCATCTGGACCGCGTTTACCACCGTCTCGAAGAGAAGATCGACGAGGCGGAATTTCTCATGCACGACGCCGTCAAACGCGGGCAGGTCGGCACGCCCGGCGCCCTCGCCGAACGGGACGCCCAGGTCTTCCGGGCGGGCGTCCACCTCAACCGGCTGAACAACGAGTTCGAGGACTTCCTCTTCGGGCGGATCGACCTGCTCCTCGGCAAGGACGGTGAGCGCGGCCCGGACGGCGCGTTCACCTCCGTGGAGCCGGCCGACGACGCCGTACGGGATGACGCCACCGCCGACATCGCCGAGACGCTCCACATCGGCCGGATCGGAGTCCTGGACTCCGACTACGCGCCGCTGGTGATCGACTGGCGGGCCCCGGCCGCCGCCCCGTTCTACCGCTCCACCCCGAAGGAGCCCGGCCGCGTCGTACGCCGCCGGGTCATCCGCTCCAAGGGCCGCAAGGTCCTCGGGGTCGAGGACGACCTGATGCGCCCGGAGCTGACGGCGTACCTGGACGGCGAGAAGCTGCCGGTGATCGGCGACGGCGCCCTCATGGCCGCCCTCGGCCAGGCCCGCAGCCACACCATGCGGGACATCGTCGCCTCCATCCAGGCCGAGCAGGACGTGGTGATCCGGGCCCCCGCCGCCTCCGTCACCGAGGTCACCGGCGGCCCCGGCACCGGCAAGACGGCCGTCGCCCTGCACCGGGCCGCCTACCTCCTCTACCAGGACCGGCGGCGGTACGCGGGCGGCATCCTCGTCGTCTCCCCGACCCCGCTCCTGGTCGCGTACACGGAGGGCGTGCTGCCCTCGCTCGGTGAGGAGGGCCAGGTCGCGATCCGCGCGGTCGGCTCGCTCTCGGACGAGGCGGCGGGCGTCGAGGGCGCGTACGGAGGGGGCGGCCCGAAGGGCCTCGATGAGGGGCGGTGGTCAGGTGACGGGGGGGCGTACGACGAACCGGCCATCGCCCGGATCAAGGGCTCCTCGCGGATGCTCCATGTGCTGCGCAAGGCGGCCCGGGGCGCTCTGGAGGCGCCGAAGCCGCCCAACAGCGGTGGCCAGCTCTCCTTCGGCGAAGAGCCCGTGCAGAGCGCCGCCACCGCCACCCCGACCCGGCTGCGCGTCGTCGCCTTCGGCGCCCGGGTCGAGCTGGAGGCCGACGAGCTCCAGCGCATCCGGCACAACGTGCTCAGCGGCACCGCCCCCGTCAACCTGCTGCGCCCGCGCGCCCGCAAGCTGCTGCTGGACGCCCTGTGGAGCAGGAGTTCGGGGCGCGGCCGCTACACCGACCCGCAGCTGGTGGCGGAGCTCCGCTCGTCCTTCGACGAGGACGTCTCCACCGAGACGCCGTTCCTGGAGTTCCTGAACGCGTGGTGGCCCGAGCTGACCCCGCGCCGGGTGCTGGCCGCGATGGCCGACGAGAAGCGGCTGGCCCGCTGGTCCCGGCGCATCCTCAATCAGGGCGAGGTGCGCCGCCTGGCGCGCTCCCTGAAGCGGCTGGACGCGGACGGCAGCGGTCCGCTCTCCGTCCACGACGTGGCGCTCCTGGACGAGCTCCAGGCCCTGCTGGGGACGGTGGTCCGGCCGAAGCGGAAGCGCGAGAGGGACCCGCTGGACCAGCTCTCCGGCCTGGAGGAGCTGATGCCGCAGCGCGAGGAGACCCAGTGGGAGCGGGCCGAGCGGCTCGCGGCGGAGCGCACGGAGTACGCGCACGTCATCGTCGACGAGGCGCAGGACCTCACGCCCATGCAGTGGCGGATGGTGGGCCGCCGGGGCCGCCACGCCACCTGGACGATCGTCGGCGACCCGGCGCAGTCCTCCTGGTCCGACCCGGACGAGGCGGCCGCGGCCCGGGACGAGGCACTCGGCTCCCGGCCCCGCCGCCGCTTCACCCTCACCGTCAACTACCGCAACCCGGCCGAGATCGCGGAGCTGGCCGCGAAGGTGCTGGCGCTGGCCATGCCCGGCATGGAGTCACCGTCGGCGGTCCGCTCGACCGGGGTGGTGCCGCGCTTCGTGCCGGTCGAGGACGGCGACCTGGCCGCCACGGTCCGCGAGGAGGCGCGCCGGCTGCTGGCGGAGGTGGACGGCACGGTCGGCGTGGTCGTGGCGATGAACCGGCGCGCCCAGGCCCGCGAGTGGCTCGCGGAGCTGGGGGAGCGGGTGGTGGCGCTGGGCAGCCTGGAGGCGAAGGGCCTGGAGTACGACGCCACGGTGGTGGTCTCGCCCGCGGAGATCGCGGACGAGTCCCCGGCCGGGCTGCGGGTGCTGTACGTGGCGCTGACGCGGGCCACGCAGCAGCTCACGGTGGTGTCGGGGAAGCGGGACATGCCGGACGAGGACGGGGTTCCGGACCTGCTGCGGGAGTGACGGCGCGCGGGTCGGTCCGTCGCACGGGAATCACTTCTCCGGGGTCTTTGTTACCGTGGTACTGGCACCGGCTCGATCCAAGCCCCCGGGCCCAACCTTCGTCGCTTCGAGCGACCACTTGCCGCGAGGCGAGCATGGCGGGTCGGTGCCACCTAAGTGAAGAAGACAGACCCGCGTCACCTGATGGTGGCGCGGGTCTGTTCTCGTTTACGGGGCTTCACAGGGCGGTCAGCCGCAGGGCTTCACAGAGCGGTCAGCCGCGGTTCCCGTCCCTTGGGGGTTCCGCCGAACGGGTGACTTCTCGTATGGTGGAAAACAGTTTCCGAAAGAGGGTGCTCATTACCGGCTACCAGTCGGTAGGTGCGACGATCGGGAAGCGTGACCGGAACGAGGGTTCCGGATACGAAGCAATGAAGCTTGAGGAAAGCGAAGGACTCGGCCATGGCAACGGCGCCCAGCGTCTCGTACTCGATGACGGTCAGGCTGGAGGTGCCCGCGAGTGGCACCGCGGTCTCCCAGCTCACCACGGCCGTGGAGTCGTCGGGGGGTTCGGTCACCGGCCTCGACGTGACCGCATCCGGCCACGAGAAGCTCCGGATCGACGTCACGATCGCCGCTTCCTCCACCTCGCACGCGGACGAGATCGTCGAAGGTCTGCGCGACATCGAGGGCGTCGTGCTGGGCAAGGTCTCCGACCGTACGTTCCTCATGCACCTCGGCGGCAAGATCGAGATGGCGTCCAAGCACCCCATCCGCAACCGTGACGACCTCTCCATGATCTACACCCCCGGCGTCGCCCGGGTCTGCATGGCCATCGCCGAGAACCCCGAGGACGCGCGCCGCCTCACCATCAAGCGCAACTCCGTCGCAGTCGTGACCGACGGCTCCGCGGTGCTCGGCCTGGGCAACATCGGCCCGATGGCCGCGCTGCCCGTCATGGAGGGCAAGGCGGCCCTCTTCAAGCGCTTCGCCGGCATCGACGCCTGGCCGATCTGCCTGGACACCCAGGACACCGACGCGATCGTCGAGATCGTCAAGGCGATCGCCCCCGGCTTCGCCGGCATCAACCTGGAGGACATCTCCGCACCCCGCTGCTTCGAGATCGAGGCCCGGCTGCGCGAGGCCCTGGACATCCCCGTCTTCCACGACGACCAGCACGGCACCGCCATCGTCGTCCTGGCCTCGCTGACCAACGCCCTGCGCGTGGTGGGCAAGAGCATCGGAGACGTACGGGTCGTCATGTCCGGTGCCGGAGCCGCCGGTACGGCCATCCTCAAGCTCCTGATCGCCGCGGGCGTCAAGCACGCCGTCGTCGCCGACATCCACGGCGTCGTGCACGCCGGACGCGAGGACCTCGTCGCCGCCTCCCCCGACTCGCCGCTGCGCTGGATCGCCGACAACACCAACCCGGAGGGCGTCACCGGCACCCTCAAGGAGGCCGTCGTCGGCGCCGACGTCTTCATCGGCGTCTCCGCCCCGAACGTCCTGAACGGCGACGACGTCGCGGCGATGGCGGACGGTGCGATCGTGTTCGCGCTCGCGAACCCGGACCCCGAGGTCGACCCGACGATCGCCCGCGAGACGGCCGCCGTCGTCGCCACCGGACGCTCCGACTTCCCCAACCAGATCAACAACGTGCTGGTCTTCCCGGGTGTCTTCCGCGGCCTGCTGGACGCTCAGTCCCGCACCGTCAACACGGAGATGATGCTCGCCGCCGCCGGAGCCCTCGCCGACGTGGTCGCCGAGGACGAGGTCAACGCGAACTACATCATCCCCTCCGTCTTCAACGACAAGGTCGCCGGCGCGGTCGCCGGAGCCGTCCGCGCAGCCGCCAAGGCCGCGGCTGGCGCCGGAACGGAATCCTCCACCTCCGTCTGACCCGCTCACCCCCCTGTTTCGCCGGTCCCTCAAGGGGTAAGCGCGCAAGACCCCGGGCCGCACCCGCCCGTGCCGTACGGCGCGTCGCGGGTCGCGGCGCCCCAAACGCCCCTTTAGGGTGGGCGGGCAGTGGGCCCCGTAGGGCCCGGCATCCGCTGCGGACCGCTAAGGGAAGCCGACGGAACGTCACCACGAGCAGACAGTGGCGCTTTTCGTTGACCCTGAAGGGTTCCGGATTGGCTTTCCCGCCGCAGGTGGGGGCAGGATGCGTAATCGGGCGCGAGGGTCTGACATCAGACCCGGGTCCGGGGACTGTCAGAGGGCCCTGGCAGCATCGGCTTCGATCTCACGCCTCACAGGCAAGAAGAACACGGGAGTAACAACATGAACCGCAGTGAGCTGGTGGCCGCCCTGGCCGACCGCGCCGAGGTGACTCGCAAGGACGCCGACGCCGTGCTGGCCGCGCTCGCCGAGACCGTCGGTGAGATCGTCGCCAAGGGCGACGAGAAGGTCACCATCCCCGGCTTCCTGACCTTCGAGCGCACCCACCGTGCCGCTCGCACCGCTCGCAACCCGCAGACCGGCGACCCGATCAACATCCCCGCCGGCTACAGCGTGAAGGTCTCCGCGGGCTCGAAGCTCAAGGAAGCCGCCAAGGGTAAGTAACCCTCAAAGGCGCAAGGAGGGCGGTCACCCCCGACCAGGGGTGGCCGCCCTCGCGCATGCCACGGGCACATGCGCCCCGCTCAGGCGCTCGTACGCCGAGGGGCTCACCGGAGGTCAGGGATGCATCCGCGCGCCCTTGACGGCCTTGTCCACGGCGTTGCGGGGCCCGTACACGAGCAGCCCCACCAGATCCAGTGCCTCCCGCCCCACCGCCCGTACCGCCGCCCGCTTGTCCCGGTCGTTCCCCGTACCGAACAGGTCCGAGGTGAACACGGCCGTCGTCAGGGACCGGGAGAGCGCCTTGGTGTGGGCGGCGGTCAGCGTCTCCTTCGCCCCCTCGAAGACCAGCACGGGCTGCCGGATCATCGGCAGGTACGGGGTGGAGCCGGCGTCCTCGTAGGGCTCGCCGATCACTTCGGGCGCCACCGTCCCCAGGCCGCTGACCAGGAAGGCGGTCACGTTCAGGCGCTGCCAGGTCTCCAGGTCGTCGCGGAGCGGCACCGCGACCTTCGTGTCGAAGCGGACGGGAGCCTCGCTGCGCAGCCGCGTCGGCCGGCTCCACACGGCCCTGGCGGACCCGGACGGGGCCTTCGAGGCGGAGAGCCGCCTGGCGTTCGTCGGCGAGCGGCTACGGGGCCACCTGCGCCCCCGGACGGCCCCGGCGGGCCCTGTGCCCGGCCCAGGTGTCGCCCAGGACCTGCGCGACCTCCTGGACGAGCGGCTGGGCGGCGGCATCACCCTGGCCGAGGCCGCCCGGCTGGTCCACGCGCACCCCGCCCATCTCGTACGGGCGTTCAGCGCGGCGTACGCCATCGCGCCGCACCAGTACCTGACGTCCCGCCGGGTCGACCGGGCCCGCCGTCTGCTGCTCGACGGCGTGCCGACCGGTGAGGCGGCGGCCGCCGTGGGCTTCCACGACCAGTCCCACCTCATCCGGCACTTCGAGCGGATCGCGGGGACCACCCCGGGGCGGTACGCCCGCTCGCGAGGGGGCCGGGGCCCTTCCTGAAGCCCGCGAAGCCCGCCGCCCCGGTCCCATGAAGGGGCCGGGGCGGCGGGCTTCTCACGCGGTGCGCGGTGCTGTGTGCGGCAGCACTGTGCGGTCAGACCAGTGAACCGCCCGGCAGCTCCACCTTCGCGCCGAGCTTCTCGAGCTTGTCCATGAAGTTCTCGTAGCCACGGTTGATCAGGTCGATGCCGTGCACCCGGGAGGTGCCCTGCGCCGCCAGCGCCGCGATCAGGTACGAGAAGCCGCCGCGCAGGTCGGGGATGACCAGGTCGGCGCCCTGGAGCTTCGTCGGTCCCGAGACGACCGCCGAGTGCAGGAAGTTGCGCTGCCCGAAGCGGCAGTCCGAACCGCCCAGGCACTCCCGGTAGAGCTGGATGTGCGCACCCATCTGGTTGAGCGCGGAGGTGAAGCCGAGCCGCGACTCGTATACCGTCTCGTGGACGATGGACAGCCCCGCGGCCTGCGTCAGCGCCACCACCAGGGGCTGCTGCCAGTCGGTCTGGAAGCCGGGGTGGACGTCCGTCTCCAGCGCGATGGCGTTGAGCGCGCCGCCCGGGTGCCAGAAGCGGATGCCCTCGTCGTCGATCTCGAAGGCGCCGCCGACCCGGCGGAAGGTGTTCAGGAAGGTCATCATCGAACGCTGCTGGGCGCCGCGTACGTAGATGTTGCCCTCGGTCGCCAGCGCCGCCGACGCCCAGGAGGCCGCCTCCAGACGGTCCGGGATCGCCCGGTGGGTGTATCCGTCGAGCTTGTCGACACCGGTGATCCGGATGGTCCGGTCGGTGTCCATGGAGATGATCGCGCCCATCTTCTGCAGTACGCAGATGAGGTCCTCGATCTCCGGCTCGACGGCCGCGTTGGACAGCTCGGTGACGCCCTCGGCGAGGACGGCGGTGAGCAGCACCTGCTCGGTGGAGCCCACCGAGGGGTACGGCAGCCGGATCTTGGTGCCGCGCAGCCGCTGCGGGGCCTCCAGGTACTGGCCGTCGGCCCGCTTCTCGATGGTCGCGCCGAACTGGCGGAGCACCTCGAAGTGGAAGTCGATCGGCCGGCCGCCGATGTCGCAGCCGCCCAGGCCCGGGATGAAGGCGTGGCCGAGGCGGTGCAGCAGGGGACCGCAGAAGAGGATCGGGATGCGCGACGAACCCGCGTGGGCATCGATGTCGGCGACGTTCGCGGACTCGACGTGCGAGGGGTCGAGAATCAGTTCGCCCGGCTCGTCGCCGGGGCGGACGGTGACGCCGTGCAGCTGCAGCAGTCCCCGGACCACCCGTACGTCACGGATGTCGGGAACGTTGCGGAGACGGCTGGGCCCGCTGCCGAGCAGCGCGGCGACCATTGCCTTCGGCACCAGGTTCTTGGCGCCTCGGACGCGGATCTCGCCCTCCAGCGGGGTGCCGCCGTGGACAAGCAGGACATCGTCTGTGCCGGTCATGTATCTCGCGTTCCGGAGTGGTCGGGCGGGGGGCCAACGAAAAGGGTAATGGCCTCCTACCCCCCTTCCGTAAGGCGAAGGGGGGTGTACGAACGTCATGAATCCGCCACAACACCCTCCGCGCACCCGATCTTGCGGAGGGTCACCGTCCGGATGGCCCCCTGAACCCCCGCCGTCCGGTGCGCCTCCCGTGCCTCCGTGCGCCCTGAGCTGCGCTCGCTCTCCTGAGGTGGTCATCACGGTCACCGGGACCCCGCTGAGGGCGAAGATGCGGGATCATTTCTGCCATGACGGAGGTGTCCTCGCTCACAGGGCGACTGCTCGTGGCCACGCCCGCCCTCGCGGACCCGAATTTCGACCGCGCGGTGGTGCTCCTCCTCGACCACGACGAGGAGGGCTCCCTCGGCGTGGTCCTGAACCGCCCGACCCCGGTCGGCGTCGGTGACATCCTCGGCTCCTGGGCCGGCCTGACCGGAGAGCCGGACGTCGTCTTCCAGGGTGGCCCGGTCTCGCTCGACTCGGCGCTGGGCGTGGCGGTGATCCCCGGCGACGAGGGCCCGCTCGGCTGGCGCCGGGTGCACGGGGCGATCGGCCTGGTCGACCTGGAGACCCCGCCGGAGCTGCTCGGACCGGCCCTGGGATCGCTGCGGATCTTCGCCGGGTACGCGGGCTGGGGCCCGGGGCAACTGGAGGGCGAACTGGGCGAGGGCGCCTGGTACGTGGTCGAGTCCGAGCCCGGCGACGTCTCCTCCCCGCGCCCGGAGAACCTCTGGCGCGCGGTGCTCCGCCGCCAGCGCAGCGAGCTGGCGATGATCGCGACGTATCCGGACGACCCTTCGCTCAACTGAAGGCCCGCGTCGAGAGCGACCGGCGCACGGGGGGCGGCGTCGCGGGGGTCCGGCACCCGTATCTGCGGCGTTGTCGTCCATCACCATGGCTCCGCCGTGCCTCGGCCCTCGGCCTTGCGGCTGCACGCACCAGACCCCGCTCCCTGTCCCGCCCCCCATGTGCCGGTCGCTCTGTACCCTTGGCGGTTATGAGCACTCTTGAGCCCGATCGCGGGGCAGGTACGGGGACCCTCGTAGAGCCGACGCCGCAGGTGTCGAGGGGCGACGGCGACCACGAGCGCTACGCCCATTACGTCCAGAAGGACAAGATCATGGCGAGCGCCCTGGAGGGCACTCCCGTGGTGGCGCTGTGCGGCAAGGTCTGGGTGCCGGGGCGGGACCCCAAGAAGTACCCGGTCTGTCCCATGTGCAAGGAGATCTACGAGTCCATGGGCGCCGGCGGCGACAAGGACAAGGGCAAGGGCGGCGGCAAGGACAAGGGCAAGAAGTAGGGCCCCACAGGCCCACCGGGCTCCACGGCCGAGGCCCCCGGCACGCGCGGTGACGCGCGGGCCGGGGGCCTTCCGCGTCCCCGGGAACCGGGCGTCACAGCACCTCGGGGCACCCTCCTGGGCGGGAGCCCTGGATACCGGGTGATCCGGACCGCCGCTCGGGGTGGCGGCGCGCAGCGCCGCTTCGGCCCGGCGGTTGCCGGTCATGGACGCCGTGACGGCCGTCATCGTCAGGAGGAGGGCACCGGCGGCGTGGAGCGGGGTGCGGCTGACTGCGCCTCGGTGAGCCGCAGATGCGCCATCCGCACGTGCCGTTCGCCGTCCGCGGGCGCCGTCTCCAGGTCCGCCACCGCATGCCGCATCAGCACATCCGGCCCTCCCTCGCCCGGGTCCGGCAGCTCGATCGCCCGGGCGGCCATGGCGCAGTACCGCTCGGTGACGCCCCGGACCTTCCGCGTCCGCACCACCTTCACCAGGCCGGCTCGCTCCAGCAGGCGCACGTGGTAGCTGCAACTCCCTTTCGCGAGGCCCACCCGCTCGGCGATCTGCGTGATCGTCGCCGGCTCGAAGCGGAGCACGGCCATGATCCGGTGGCGCGTCGGACTGATGACGGCGCGGAGTTGCTCGTACGTGGTGACGTGAAACGTCTCGGGAAGATCGTCGGTAGGCACACGAGCGATGGTCAACGGTTCTTGACCATCGCGAAGGAGATTCGCGCGGACCCCCGAGGCGGTGTGCCGGGCCCTTCGCGATGCCGGTCACGGAGTGTGGCCGGGTGCTCGCGTTGCACGGGCTGCGTCGGCTGGTCACAGAGTGGTGGAGACCACTTGTCGGGCGCCGGAACCGGACTTACTCTCCTGCAAGTTGTGCAGAACGAAACGCACGTTGCACATGATGCAACGAATGACCGGTAGGGATTCCCGGATGAAGCTTTCTGCCCGAATTGCCGCCCCGGTAGCCGCGCTCGTGCTGGCGGGCCTCACGGCCACCGCCTGTGCGCCGCAGACCTCCGACACCAGTGCGAAGGGTGACGAGAAGAGCGGGACTCTCCGTGTCTGGCTCTTCCAGGAGGTCGGCAACAAGCCCAAGGAGAAGGTCGTCGACACGGCCGTCGCCGCGTTCGAGAAGAGCCACCAGGGCGCGAAGGTCGAGGTCGAGTACATACCCGTCGACACCCGCGCCCAGCGCATCAAGGCGGCCTTCAACGACCCCAAGAGCGCCCCCGACCTCATCGAGTACGGCAACAGCGACACCGCCGGATACGTCAAGGACGGCGGACTCGCGGACGTCACCGAGGAGTTCGGCGCCTGGGAGGAGGCGAAGGACACCGACCCGATCGCCAAGCAGTCCGTCACCGTCGGCGACAAGGTCTACGGCGCCCCGTTCTTCGTCGGCGTCCGGGCCCTCTACTACCGCACCGACGTCTTCGAGGACCTCGGCATCGAGCCCCCCAAGTCCCAGGCCGAGCTGATCTCCACCGCCAAGAAGATCCACAAGGCGAAGCCCGGCCTCTACGGCCTCGCGGTCGGCGGCGCCTACACCTACGGTGCGATGCCCTTCATCTGGTCCCACGGCGGCGAGATCGCGGGCGAGAGCGGGGGAACGTACAGAGCGGCCATCAACAGCGAGAAGGCGCGCAAGGGCATCGAGGCCTACACCTCCCTCTTCGGCGACGACAACTGTCCGGCCGCCAAGTGCGCCTCCATGGGCGGCAACGCCACCGTGACCGCCTTCGCCTCCGGCAAGGCGGCCATGGCGATCGGCGGCGACTTCAGCCACGCGGCCGTCGAGGCCGGCTCGGTCAAGGGCAAGTACTCCGTCGTCCCGCTGCCCGGCATCGCCCCGAACTCCATCGCCCCCGCCTTCGCGGGCGGTAACAACATCGGCGTGCTCAAGAGCAGCTCGCACCGCACCCTCGCCGTCGACCTGATGAAGTCGCTCACCGGCAAGAAGACCCAGGCCGAGATGTTCGACGCGATGGGCTTCCTGCCCACCTACACCGACGTCCTGGACAACGCCGCGAAGAAGCAGCCCTTCGTCGCCCCGTTCGTCCGGACGCTCGGCGCCGGCGCCAAGTTCGTCCCCGCCTCGCCCGCCTGGGGCCAGATCGACGCCTCGCTGGTCCTGCCGAACATGTTCCAGGAGATCGTCTCCGGCCGTAAGGACGTGGCGCAGGCCTCGGACGACGCGGCGAAGAAGATGGACGCGGCCTTCACCGACGCGGGCTGACGATGACCACGCACACCACACCCCTCAAGGCCCCGGCCGCCGCCGCGGCCGGGGCGGGCACCGGCGCTCCCGTCGGCCGCCCGCCCCGGCGCGGCCGCCCCGTGTCGCCCAGGGGGCACTCCGGCTGGACCCCCTGGCTCTATCTGCTGCCCGCCCTCGTCCTGCTCGCCGGGCTGCTCGTCTACCCGATCTACCAGCTCGGCCTGATCTCGTTCCTGGAGTACACCCAGGCCCAGGTCAGCGGCGGCGAACCCACCACCTTCAAGGGCTTCGGCAACTACGCCACCCTCTTCAACGACAGCCAGTTCTGGCAGGTCCTCCTCGCCACGGTCCTGTTCGCCGCGGCCTGCGTGGTCTCCACGCTGTTCGTCGGCTGTGCGCTCGCCGTCCTGCTCACCCGCATCCGCGCCCTGCCCCGGCTGCTGCTGATGATGGCCGCGCTCGGCGCCTGGGCCACCCCGGCGATCACCGGCTCCACGGTCTGGGTCTTCCTCTTCGACCCCGACTTCGGACCCGTGAACAGGGTGCTCGGCCTCGGCGACTTCTCCTGGACGTACGGCCGCTACAGCGCCTTCGCGCTCGTACTCCTCGAAGTCCTGTGGTGCTCGTTCCCGTTCGTCATGGTCACCGTGTACGCGGGCATCCGGGCCATCCCCACCGAAGTGCTGGAGGCCGCCTCACTGGACGGCGCCTCCCACTGGCGGATCTGGCGGACCATCATGGCGCCGATGCTCAAGCCCATCCTGATCGTCGTCACCATCCAGTCGATCATCTGGGACTTCAAGGTCTTCACCCAGATCTACGTCATGACCAACGGCGGCGGTATCGCCGGGCAGAACCTGGTGCTCAACGTGTACGCGTACCAGAAGGCGTTCGCGTCCTCGCAGTACAGCCTCGGCTCCGCGATCGGCGTCGTGATGCTGGTGATCCTGCTGGCCGTCACGCTCGTATATCTGCGCCTGGTGCGGCGCCAGGGGGAGGAACTGTGAGCGTACGAACGGTTCTGCGGGTCAAGCGGCCCGGCAGGCTGGCGGCCGAGGCCGCGGCCCTGCTGATCGCCGTGGCCGTCGCCTTCCCCCTCTACTGGATGGTGCTCTCCGCCTTCAAACCGGCCGGGGAGATCCAGTCGACCGAGCCCCGCCCCTGGACGCTCGCCCCCTCGCTCGACTCGTTCCGCCGGGTCTTCGAACAGCAGGACTTCGGCCGCTACTTCCTCAACAGCCTGCTGGTGGCGGGCACGGTCGTCATCGCCTCCGCGCTGATCGCCTTCCTGGCCGCCACCGCGGTGACCCGCTTCCGCTTCAAGTTCCGCACCACCCTGCTGATCATGTTCCTGGTCGCGCAGATGGTGCCGGTGGAGGCGCTGACCATCCCGCTGTTCTTCCTGATGCGGGACTTCGGCCAGCTCAACACGCTCGGCTCGCTGATCCTGCCGCACCTCGCCTTCTCACTGCCGTTCGCCATCTGGATGCTGCGCGGCTTCGTCAGGGCGGTCCCCGAGGCGCTGGAGGAGGCCGCCTACATCGACGGGGCGAGCCGCACCCGCTTCCTGTGGCAGATCCTCTTCCCGCTGGTCTTCCCGGGCCTCGTGGCGACCAGCGTCTTCTCCTTCATCACCACCTGGAACGACTTCCTGTTCGCGAAGTCGTTCATCATCAGCGACACCTCCCAGTCGACGCTGCCGATGGCGCTGCTGGTCTTCTTCAAGCCGGACGAGAACGACTGGGGCGGGATCATGGCAGCCTCGACGGTGATGACCCTTCCCGTCCTCGTCTTCTTCGTACTCGTACAGCGGCGCCTCGTCTCCGGACTGGGCGGAGCGGTTAAGGACTGACGTCATGACATCCGATGACACGGCGGCTCCGGGTCTGATCCCCGCGCCGCGCGAAGTGAGCTGGGCGGGGCCCGGGCGGGGGCTGTACCCGCTGGACGAGGAGACCGTGCTCAGAGCCGCGCCGGGCGCCGAGGGCGTCGGCCGCTGGCTGCGGGCCACGGTCGGCGCGGCCACCGGACTGCCCCTGACGGAGGGCACCGGCGACAACGGCATCGCCCTCTCGCTCGACGCGGCCCTGGCCCCCGAGGCGTACCGCCTCGTCGTCGAGGGCAACGCGGTCCGCATCCAGGGGGGCAGCGCGGCCGGCCTGTTCTGGGGAGCGCAGACCTTCCGTCAGCTCCTCGGCCCGGACGCCTTCCGCCGCGCACCGATCGCCCCGGGGCGCACCTGGGAGGTGCCGCCGGTGGTCATCGAGGACGCACCCCGCTTCTCCTGGCGCGGCCTGATGCTCGACGTCTCGCGGCACTTCCTGCCAAAGGACGACGTCCTGCGCTACCTGGACCTGCTGGCAGCCCACAAGCTGAACGTCTTCCACTTCCACCTCACCGACGACCAGGGCTGGCGTGTCGAGATCAAGCGCTACCCGCGCCTCACCGACGCCGGCGCCTGGCGCTCCCGTACCAAACACGGCCACCGGGCCTCCGAGCTGTGGGACGAGACCCCGCACGGTGGCTACTACACCCAGGACGACATCCGCGAGATCGTCGCCTACGCCGCCGAGCGGCATATCCGTGTCGTCCCCGAGATCGACATCCCGGGCCACTCGCAGGCCGCCATCAGCGCGTACCCCGAGCTGGGCAACACCGACGTCATCGACACCACCGCCCTCTCCGTCTGGGACACCTGGGGCATCAACCCGAACGTACTCGCCCCCACCGACAGCACCCTCCGCTTCTTCGAGGGCGTCTTCGAGGAGATCCTCGGCCTCTTCCCCGCCGCGACCTCCCCGTTCATCCACGTCGGCGGCGACGAGTGCCTCAAGGACCAGTGGAAGGAGTCCCCGACCGCCCAGGCCCGGATCGCCGAACTCGGCCTCAAGGACGAGGACGAACTCCAGTCGTGGTTCATCCGCCACTTCGACAGCTGGCTCACCGCACGCGGCCGCCGCCTCATCGGCTGGGACGAGATCCTCGAGGGCGGCCTCGCCGAGGGCGCCGCGGTCTCCTCCTGGCGCGGTTACGCGGGCGGCATCGCGGCCGCGGAGGCCGGGCACGACGTGGTGATGTGCCCGGAGCAGCAGGTGTACCTGGACCACCGTCAGGACGGCGGCCCCGACGAGCCGATGCCCATCGGGTATGTCCGCACCCTGGAGGACGTCTACCGCTTCGAACCCGTTCCGCCGGGCCTCTCCGAGGAGGCCGTACGCCACATCCTCGGCACCCAGGCCAACGTGTGGACCGAGGTCATGCAGAACAGCTCACGCGTCGACTACCAGGTCTTCCCCCGCCTCGCCGCCTTCGCCGAGGTCGCCTGGACAGCCCTGCCGGCCCCGGCCGAGCGGGACTTCACCGGCTTCGAGGAGCGCATGACGGACCATTACGCCCGGCTCGACGCCCTCGGCGTCGACTACCGCCGGCCGGGCGGCCCGTTGCCGTGGCAGCGGCGGCCCGGCATCCTCGGTCGCCCGATCGAGGGAGCGCCGCCGGTGGTGTGAGCCCCGGTTCGGCCCGCGCCGGACACGCTCCGGCGCGGGCCGAACCGGCCGCAGAACGAACGGAATAAGTCGTACAAGCATCGCTGAAGAGTGGCAATTCACCCTCCACTCCGAAGAGGTGCGAAACCGGATCATCCCCCAGGTCAGGGACGGATCCACCCTTCGCGGACCCTCGCGCCGGTCCCATCGGAAGATGTGCCAGAGTTGCCACGTCCGGCCTGTGAACACGTACCGTACGGCGCAACAGGCGGACCAGCCGGGAGACCGGGAAGGGGCAGCTGGGTTGACCACGCACGCACCGCAGGCGATGCAGTCGGTGACGCTGCCGGCCTCGCTCGACGAGGCCGTGGCGGCGCTGGAAGCCATGCCTGCCGCCGTACCCGTGGCGGGTGGGACGGACCTGATGGCGGCCGTGAACAGGGGGCTCCTGCGCCCCTCGGGACTGGTCGGCCTCGGCCGGATCAGCGAGCTGCGCGGCTGGCACTACCAGGACGGCCACGCCCTGCTCGGCACCGGCCTCACCCACGCCCGTATGGGACGGCCCGACTTCGCCGCCCTGATCCCCGCCCTCGCCGCCTCGGCGCGCGCCGCCGGCCCGCCCCAGATCCGTAACGCCGGAACCCTCGGCGGCAACATCGCCACCTCCGCGCCCACCGGCGACGCCCTGCCGGTGCTGGCCGCCCTGGAGGCCGAGCTGGTCGTCGCGGGACCAGGCGGCACCCGCCGCGAGATCCCCGTCTCCCACCTCCTGGCGGGCCGCGAGATGCTGGACCCGGCCGAGCTGATCGGCTTCGTCCGCGTACCGCTGCTGCACGCCCCGCAGGTGTTCCTGAAGGCCACCGGCCGCACCGGGCCCGGCCGTGCCACCGCCTCGGTCGCCATCGTGCTCGACCCGGCCCGGCGCGGGGTGCGCTGCGCGGTCGGTGCCATCGCCCCGATGCCGCTGCGCCCGCTGGAGGCGGAGCGCTGGATCGCCTCGCTGATCGACTGGGACGGCGAGCGGGGCCTGGCCGCCGACGCCCTGGCCGCCTTCGGCGAGTACGTCGCCGCCGCCTGCATCCCGGACCACGCGCCGCCGGCCGACGGGTCGGAAGCCCCGCCGCTGTCCCCGGCCGTACTCCACCTGCGGCGCACCGTCGCCGCGCTCGCCCGACGCGCACTGGGGAGGGCACTGTCGTGAGCAATGAGGAAACCTCCGACCGGTACGGGCAGGAGGGACAGCACGGGCACACCGACGGCCCCGACCCCCGGTACGGCGGCTGGGAGCCGACGCCGCAGAGCGGTGAGTACGACGCGGACGCCACCGCGTTCGTCCAGCTCCCGCCGGAGGACCTGGCCAACATCCCGCTGGCCGCGCCCGGCCACGGGTACGTACCGCCGATGATCGTCCCGCTGACCCCGGCCGCCGGTCTCGATCCGTCCGCGACGGGCAGCTGGGTCGTGCAGACGCAGAGCCAGCAGCAGGCGCAGGCCGAGCGGCGAGCCCAGGAGGCGCCCCCGGGCGCGGTGCACTGGCCGGACCCGAACGAGCAGGGCGGCTACGCGCAGCCGTACCAGGAGACCTCGCACTCCACGGCCCAGTGGAACTTCACCGAGGCGATCGGGGAGCAGACCGCGCCGTCGGGCACGGGGGCGGGGCCCGCGGACCACCCGGACCACACAGGCCCCGGCGGCCACAACGATCCGTCCCACTACGCGGACCACGCCGACCACGCGAGCCCCGGCGACCACTCGGGCCACACGGGCCACACCGGCCAGTGGACGATCCCGGTCGCGGACGGGGATCTTCCGGACGAGTCGGGCGAGTTCCTCGCCTCGGCGGCGGCCTCGCAGCAGTGGTACGCGGACGACACGCGCCCGGCCACGCTCCCGGGCGGCGCCCCCGCCCCCTGGGCCACTCAGCCGCAGTCCGAGGAATCCCCGGCGCCCGTGCGCCCCGGCCCGGACGAGGAGCACACGGCTGCGCGCCCCGCGGCCGGCCCCGAGACCGACGGTCATCCGCTTCCCGTTCCCGAAGCGGAGGAGTCGCCGGAGGATCCCCTCGCCGCAGCGGACGCGGAACCGGAAGCGGAGCCCTCGGCCGACCCGGCCCCGGAGGCCGCAGTCGGCCCCCAGCCCTCCGCCCCCGAGGACCTGGGAGCCGCCCCCGCCCCCGAGGAACCGGCAGCGGCCGGACCGGACCCCGCCCCCGAAGCGGAACCCGAGCCGGACCCGGCCCACGACCCCGCGCACGACCCGGCCACCGCCCCCGTCGACGTACCGAGCGAACACCCCTCCGCCTCCTACCTCCTGCACGTGAACGGCGTGGACCGCCCGGTCAGCGACGCCTGGATCGGCGAGTCCCTGCTCTACGTGCTCCGCGAGCGCCTCGGCCTCGCCGGCGCCAAGGACGGCTGCTCGCAGGGCGAGTGCGGGGCGTGCAACGTCCAGGTCGACGGCCGCCTGGTCGCCTCCTGCCTGGTGCCGGCCGCCACCACCGCGGGCAGCGAGGTCCGTACGGTCGAGGGGCTGGCCGTCGACGGCGAACCGTCCGACGTCCAGCGAGCGCTCTCCGACTGCGGAGCCGTCCAGTGCGGCTTCTGCATCCCGGGCATGGCGATGACCGTGCACGACCTCCTGGAGGGCAACCACGCCCCCAGCGAGCTGGAGACCCGCCAGGCCCTCTGCGGCAACCTCTGCCGCTGTTCCGGCTACCGGGGCGTGCTCGACGCGGTCGCGGACGTCGTGGCGGCCCGCGAGGCGAGCGCGGAGGCCTCCGCGGCCGTCCAGGACGAGGCCCGTATCCCGCACCAGGCCGAGCCCGGCGCCGGCGGCGTACAGCAGCAGCACCGGCACCAGCCGCACGAGGGAGGCGCGCAGTGATCGACGCGCGCAGACCCAGGCCATCGGGACAGCACCCCGCGACACCACAGGTCACCCCCCGCCGCCGTAGCGGCGGGGCGAACGACAAGGAGGCGGTGTGAGCGGCGACGCAGCCACCGCGGCCAACGCGACCAGCACCACCCTGCCCAGGATCGACGCGGCCGGCGGACCGGGCGACGGGCCCCGCCAGGAGCCGCCCCTGATGGGCCTGGGCGCCTCGCTGCCGCCCGCCGACGCCCGGGCGAAGACCGAGGGCACCTTCCCGTACGCCGCCGATCTCTGGGCCGAGGGGCTGCTCTGGGCCTCCGTGCTCCGCTCGCCGCACCCGCACGCCCGCATCCTGTCGATCGACACCTCGGCCGCCGCCGCGATGCCCGGGGTGCGCGCGGTCGTCACGCACGAGGACGTCCCCGGGGACAGCAACTACGGCCGCAGCGTCGTCGACCGCCCCGTCTTCGCCTCCGACCTCGTCCGCCACCACGGTGAGCCGATCGCCGCCGTCGCCGCCGACCACCCGGACACCGCACGGCTGGCCGCCGCCGCCGTCGCCGTCGAGTACGAGGTGCTGGAGCCGGTCACGGACCCGGAGAAGGCGTTCGCGGCGGAGCCCCTGCACCCCGACGGCAACCTGATCCGGCACATCCCCCTCCGCTACGGCGACGCCGAGGCGACCGGCGAGGTCATCGTCGAGGGCCTCTACCGCATCGGCCGCCAGGACCCGGCCCCGATCGGCGCGGAGGCCGGGCTCGCCGTGCCCCGCCCGGACGGAGGCGTGGAGATCTACACCGCCTCCACCGACCCGCACACCGACCGCGACCTGGCCGCCGCCTGCTTCGGCCTGGAGCCGGACCGCGTCAAGGTCGTCGTCACCGGCGTCCCCGGCGCGACCGGCGACCGCGAGGACCCGGGCTTCCAGATCCCGCTGGGCCTGCTCGCCCTGCGCACCGGCTGCCCGGTGAAGCTGGCCGCCACCCGCGAGGAGTCCTTCCTCGGCCACGCCCACCGCCACCCGACCCTGCTGCGCTACCGCCACCACGCGGACGCGGACGGCCGACTGGTCAAGGTGGAGGCCCAGATCCTGCTGGACGCCGGCGCGTACGCCGACGCGTCCTCGGAGTCGCTGGCCGCCGCGGTGGCGTTCGCCTGCGGCCCGTACGTCGTCCCGCACGCCTTCATCGAGGGCTGGGCGGTCCGCACGAACAACCCGCCCTCCGGTCACGTACGCGGCGAGGGCGCGATGCAGGTCTGCGCGGCCTACGAGGGCCAGATGGACAAGCTGGCGGCCAGGCTCGGCATCGACCCGGCCGAACTCCGCCTCCGCAACGCGCTGTCGACGGGCGACATCCTGCCCACCGGCCAGACGGTGACCTGCCCGGCCCCGGTGGCCGAGTTGATCCGCGCGGTCCGCGACCACCCCCTGCCCGCCCTCCCCAAGGACACCCCGGAGGACGACTGGCTGCTGCCCGGCGGCCCCGAGGGCGCGGGCGAACCCGGGGCGGTCCGCCGGGGCGTGGGCTACGGGGTCGGCATGGTCCACATGCTCGGCGCCGAGGGCACGGACGAGGTCTCCACGGCCACCGTCCGGGTCCACGACGGCGTGGCCACGGTGATCTGTGCGGCGGTCGAAACAGGCCAGGGCTTCACCACCCTCGCCCGCCAGATCGTCCAGGAGGTCCTGGGCGTGGACGAGGTCCATGTGGCCGCCGTCGACACCGACCAACCCCCGGCGGGCCCGGCGACGCACGGCCGCCACACCTGGGTCTCCGGCGGGGCGGTGGAGCGGGCGGCGAAGATGGTCCGCACCCAGCTCCTCCAGCCGCTGGCCCACAAGTTCGGCATGTCCACGGAGCTGCTCCAGATCGCCGACGGCAAGATCACCTCGTACGACGGTGTCCTGTCCACCACGGTCATGGAGGCGATGGAGGGCAAGGAGCTCTGGGCCACCGCCCAGTGCCGCCCCCACCCCACCGAGCCGCTGGACGGGTCCGGCCAGGGCGACGCCTTCGTCGGCCTCGCGTTCTGCGCCGTACGGGCGGTCGTCGACGTCGACATCGAGCTCGGCTCGATCCGCGTGGTCGAGATGGCGGTGGCCCAGGACGTGGGCCGCGTCCTGAACCCTGCCCAGCTGGCGACCCGGATCGAGGCGGGCATCACCCAGGGCATCGGCGCGGCCCTCACCGAGAACCTCCGCACCGCCCGCGGCCTGATCCGCCACCCCGACCTGACCGGCTACGCGCTCCCGACCTCGCTGGACGCCCCGGACATCCGCATCGTCAAGCTGGTCGAGGAGCGGGACGTCGTCGCCCCCTTCGGCGCCAAGCCGGCCTCCGCCGTCCCCGTCGTGACGGCCCCGGCCGCGGTCGCCTCGGCGGTCCGCTCGGCCACCGGCCGCCCGGTGAACCGCCTGCCGGTGCGCCCGCAGGCGGCCGTGGTGACCCCGAAGGCCTGAGGGGGCGCACGCGTTCGTCGGCCGCCAGGGGCCGCCGCGCTGGCCGTCAAGGGGCGCGACCTCACGCACACTCAACTCCAGTCGCTCAACGAACTGCTGAGGGACAACAGCAAGTCGGTGGAGTTCTCGAAGAACTTCTACGAGAAGCTCGGCCCGGAGAAGTCCCTGTCCTTCTTCGGGCAGCTCGCCACGGACACGTACCGGGGCATGAAGTTCGACAAGGAGCGGCTCAAGGACGTCCAGACGCTCCAGAAGAACCTCGGGCTCAACCTGGCCACCGCCTCGTACGACAAGGCGTTCTCCGCGGAGTGGGGGCCGGAATTGCGCAAGCTCGGGACGCAGCAGATCCCGCTCTCCAAGTACGACACCCCCGGCGACCCGTACGGGTACCAACTGCTCGGCGGCATCATGCGGTACGGCAAATACGACGCCAAGTTCCTCAACCCGATCGCCGAGCATGTCGCGCAACTGCACCAGAAGGATCCGTACAGGTTCGCCGACAACAAGCAGGTGCACAGCTTTCTGGGAAGCCCGTTCAACCCCTCGGGCAAGAACGGCTCCGGCTACGACCCGGTCACGGCCATGCTGGAGGCACTGGGGAACAGCCCGGACGCGGCGAAGCGCTTCTTCACCGACGACCCGACGGCCTACAACGAGGACGGCACGGTCGACAAGGGAGCCACCGCCGATCTCGGCAAGCAGGACGGCGAGGCCATCGGCAACTACCTCGACTTCTTCGGAAACGAGAAGTGGGAGTCGTTCCCGGACATGGGCTCCACCGACCCGAACAAGCTGGAGGCCACCCGGCAGTACATGCCGGACGCGCTCGGGCATGCGCTGGAGGCGGCGACGCTGGGCTATCCGGCGGGTCATCCGGACGCGGGTGTTGTGCGGGACGCCGACAACGCGGCTGTCATGCGCCAGGTCATGGAGAAGTACGGCGAGGACGCCGGGCTGCTCAAAAAGCAGGAGAGCATGGCCGACAGCCTCGGGGGGATGGGGGCCGGATACATCGACGACATCAACTGGTCGCTGGAGAAGAACGACCGGGAGAGCATCTTCGCGCCGAGCGGGAACACGGATGGGCATCTCGATTTCTCCGGTCCCGGCGGCGAGAGCGGGAACGGCCGGGATGTCGTGCGGCAGTTCCTCAGCACCATGGGCCAGCACGCGGACGCGTACGCCACCCTTTCCACGGCGGAGCAGGTCTACACGAGAAGTGTGCTCGAGGCACAGGCGGGACCCGGGGAGATCGACAGGGGCGGGGCCCGGATGGCCGTGCACGTCGGCGCGGAGGTGCAGGGCATGCTCGATCAGTCCCGGGCGGACCAGGTCGAGGCGGACAAGATGAAGAAGCACGAGGACTACGAGAAGGCCGTGGCCGCACGTTCGGGCTGGGTGGAGTTCGGTGCGGCGGCGGGAGTCGCGGCCGGCGTGGCGTTCCTGCCTGCGACGGCCGCCGTAGGTGCTGCCGCTGTGCTGATCCCCTTGGCGACCGATACCGCCAGCGGTGCCGCAGAGCAGTTCATCAGTCAAGTCATCGGGGATATCTCGGATAACTCGGTCGACAAGAGCAAGGAGAAAGCTGAGCAACTCACGCTCAAGGAGTGGAACAGGATCTACCGGTCCGGCGAAGCCATGGCCGAGGCGCCGATGGAGGAATTCCTTCGGCGTCACACGACAGAGGACGACAAGGCATTCCGGCAGGAGATGAAGGAGTCGATGAGGAGCGGCTACTCGACCGGCAACGACCGGGAGAACCAGCAGGGCAGGGCCCCGGAAACCGGCTGACGGCGGAACACGGGAACGGACGGAGAGGTGAGGGGTGTGGGGTCGCGGGCAGGCCGCATGGTTGCCGCTGTCGGGCTAGGGCTGGCCATGGGAGTCGGTGGTGGCGCGTGCGGATCGGACAGCGTCGAAGGAGGATCCGTTCGTCGGGGCGGCGGAGGTCTGCAATGGGCTGTTCGCGGGGCCCTTGGCGAAGAAGGTCGAGTCCGTGACGGGCGACACCGTTTTCTCCAGGTCGGGGTCCCGGAAAATGGAGGGGGTCGTCGACGCACTGAAACGCGGTCACGAGTCCGGACGCAGCTGGGCCACCGGGGCGGAACTCTGCCGATTGAGCCCGAAGGGCGGCGGGACGCGGGACCGGGGCGCGCTGAGTTTCTCCATGTACGCCCCGCAGGACGTGGGTGACCGTCGCCTGCCGGAGGGATGGCAGCTTTACACCATGGGAAAGCAGTCCGAGGTGGGGCCGGGAGGAGCATCGCTCTATTTCGAGTGCGTCAGCCCGCAACTGAAGGGCTCGGAGAATACCCCGCTGCGGATTCGCGGTGGCTTCGGGCGAGGGCGGAGCGATGCACCCGATACGCGTGAACTCCGTGATGCCAACCTGGAGATCCTCCATGCCGCATCGCTGGCCGTGGCAAAGGAACTCGACTGCAAGGGCAACGCCGGCCTCCCCGAGAAGCCGGACCTGCGACCGCGGTAGTGAGGCCGCTCCCCCCGGCGCGAGCAGAGGAAGAAGATGGCGATCAACCAGTGGGTCAGGCGCGGTGGACGCCTCGTTGTGGGGGTGGCGGGGGCACTCGTTCTCGGGGCCACCGGCTGCGGACGCGGGGGTGACGAGGCCGGGAAGCCGAGCGATACGGCAGTGGCGGGGACGCGGCTCTGCGGCGGCAGCGCCGTGACGGCCCACGCGGCCGAGGCACTCCGCGTGATCACGGGGGCGTCGCGGTTCGAGGATGAGAAGTACACGATCGCGCATGCCGGACAGGAACTGAGCGGGGGTTCCGGGGGCCCTGGCACCGTGGACGGGGATGTCTGCCGTATCTACACACCTGTCGGTAGGCCGGAGGTCGAGCTCAGGATCACCTGGCTGCGCTCCGACGGCACCCCGGCGGGCGACCCGGCCCCGAAGTTCACTGTGCTCCCGATGGGGGAACGTGCTCTGACCGCGACGGACGGCGCGGTCATCCGGTTTGCCTGCCGGAGCGGGAAGCTGACCGGTTCCGCGCCGGCCCACGTGGACATCGGCGTGGAGCGCGGAGGCATGCCCACGGAACCCGAGGGTGACCCCGATGAGCTGAAGGACGCCTACGCGACCGTGGCCCACTCCTTCTCCTTGGCCATGGCGAAGGAGCTGGGCTGCGAGACCGACGGAGGGCTGGAGCCTCGACCGTCGTCGGACCCGGCACCCCGGTGAAACAGCACGAAGCGGCGGATGCCCCGCACGATGGGGTGTCCGCCGCTCAGGCGTTGTCCTTCTGGAGGCCGTGACCGGAATCGAACCGGTGTAACTCGAGTTGCAGTCGAGCCCCTGAGCCTCTCGGGCACACGGCCATGCGTTTGCTGTTGTGTCCTCGACGTTAGGGGGCGCGGGGAGCGGACCACAAGGGAAGCGGCCGGTACGCAACGCGACTGCCATACGCCGTTCACGCCCGGCCCTGCGGCCTACGACCAAGGGACGACCCCGGGCGGACCCAGGGACAGGGCTCAAACCGCTCCACGCCCCTTACCCTGGGGCCATGACCGCCCCCGAACAGCGTGACGGCACCGATGCCGCGCGCCCCGCGCCGACCGACCTGCCGCACGACCTGCCGGGTGGCCCCACCGACCCGGCGACCGGGCTGCCGGCGGACCTCCCCACCGATCTGAAGACCGGCATACCCGGGGACCTGCGGCCGGGGATGCCGGACGCGCTGCCGGACGATCTGGCCGGGGCGGTCACCGAGGCGGCCGCCGAGGGGGTGCTCGGGCGCACCTTCCGGGCGCTCAGTATCGGCATCGTCTCCGTGGTGTTCCTCATCGCGTTCGAGGCGACGGCGGTCGGTACGGCGATGCCGGTGGCCGCCCGGGAGCTGCACGGCATCCCGCTCTACGCGTTCGCCTTCTCCGCGTACTTCACCACCAGCCTCTTCGCCATGGTGCTCTCCGGCCAGTGGGCCGACCGGCGCGGACCGCTCCAGCCGCTCGCCACCGGGATCACCGCCTTCGGCGCGGGGCTGCTGCTCTCCGGGGCGGCGGGCTCCATGTGGGTCTTCATCGCGGGCCGGGCGGTCCAGGGGCTCGGCGGCGGGCTGGTGATCGTCGCCCTGTACGTGGTCATCGGGCGGGCCTACCCCGAACGCATCCGGCCCGCCATCATGGCCGCCTTCGCCGCGAGCTGGGTGATCCCGTCCGTGGTCGGACCGCTGGCCGCCGGCACGGTGACGGAGCACCTCGGCTGGCGCTGGGTCTTCGTCGGCATCCCCGCTCTCATCGTGATCCCGCTGGCCCTGGCCCTTCCGCAGATCCGCCGGATGGCCTCGGGGCCCGCGGACCCGGACGCGCCGCCGCCACCGTACGACCGCCGCCGTATCCGCCTCGCGCTGGGGATCTCGGCGGGGGCCGGGCTGCTCCAGTACGCGGGCCAGGAGCTGAACTGGCTCGCCGTCCTGCCCGCCGCCGCGGGCGTCGCCCTGCTGGTGCCCGCCGTACGGGGCCTGCTGCCCACCGGCACCGTACGGGCGGCGCGCGGGCTGCCGTCGGTGATCCTGCTGCGCGGGGTCGCGGCCGGTTCGTTCATCGCCGCGGAGTCCTTCGTCCCGCTGATGCTGGTCACCCAGCGCGGCCTGACCCCGACCATGGCGGGCCTCTCCCTGGCGGTGGGCGGCGCGACCTGGGCGCTCGGTTCGTACGTCCAGTCCCGGCCGCGCCTGGAGCCGTACCGGGAGCGGCTGATGGTGAGCGGGATGGTGCTGGTGGCCGCGTCCATCGCCGTCGCCCCCACCGTGCTGATCCCCTCCGTCCCGGTCTGGATCGTCGCCGTGGCCTGGGCCTTCGGCTGCTTCGGCATGGGCATGGTGATCGCCTCCACCAGCGTGCTCCTGCTGAAGCTGTCGGCCCCCGAGGAGGCGGGCTCCAACTCCGCTGCCCTCCAGATCTCCGACGGCCTCTCCAACGTCCTGCTCCTGGCCCTCGGCGGCGCCGCCTTCGCGGCCCTCGGCGGCGAGGCCCTGGGCGCGGCGGCGCACGGCACGGTGAGCGGTGCGGCGGAGGGCTCGCACCCGATGGCCTTCGCGGCGGTGTTCGTGCCGATGGCGGTGGTGGCCGTGGTGGGGGCTTGGGTGGCTACGCGGGTCGTCGTACGGGAGAAGTAGCGGTACCACTCTAGCCCCACTGGGTGGTACCGTTCTGGTATGGCTATGAACCTGCGTCTTCGTGACGACCAGACCGAGGCTCTCAAGCAGCGTGCCGAGCAGGAGGGCACCAGCATGCACGCCATACTGCTCCAGGCCGTGGACGACTACCTCGCCAGGACGGCGCAGCAGGCCATCGTCCGCAAGACGGCGAAGGAGCAGGCAGCCAAGTGGAGCGAGCTCATGGAGCGGCTCAAGTGAACTGCGTCTACCTGAGCTCTGAGGACGTGCTCGTGATCGCCGAGCACGCCTGCGACGACATGCAGATCGTCGTCCGGGACGCCGGTCTCCTGGAGTCGGCCGTCCATCGCCCTTCGGCCGCCATGTTCGGGGAGGAGGCCTATCCCGACCTCATCGACAAGGCGGCGGCGCTCCTCCAGTCCCTGGCGGTCAACCATCCCTTCTTCGACGGCAACAAGCGGACGGCCTGGCTTTCCTGCGTCACGTTCCTCGCCATGAACGGCGTCGACCTTCGCCCGGACATCGACGCGGCGGAACGGCTGGTCATCGACGTGGCCACGGGTGAGACGGAGGAGATCAAGGTCATCTCCCAGGGGCTGCGGGCCCTGGTCGTCGACGAGCTGTGAGCACGGTCTCGTCGGCCGTCGGCGCGGCTCGTTCGTACCGGGTTTCAACCGGGCCCCCGGTAGGGTGGCCCGGTTGTCGTATCGCGGGCCGGGTCCTTCGGGCCGGGTGCGGTAGCGGCAGCGACCCACGTACCCGAGCGCCCCGAACCGGAGACCGTGACTACTACCACCGCCTCCCACCACCTCTCACCCGCCTTTCCCGGCCGCGCCCCCTGGGGCACCGCCGGCAAGCTGCGAGCCTGGCAGCAGGCGGCCATGGAGAGGTACATCCAGGAGCAGCCGCGCGACTTCCTCGCCGTCGCGACGCCCGGCGCGGGCAAGACCACGTTCGCGCTGACCCTCGCGTCGTGGCTGCTGCACCACCATGTCGTCCAGCAGATCACCGTGGTCGCCCCTACCGAGCACCTCAAGAAGCAGTGGGCGGAGGCGGCCGCCCGGATAGGGATCAAACTCGACCCGGAGTACAGCGCCGGTCCGCTGAGCAAGGAGTACCACGGCGTCGCCGTCACCTACGCGGGTGTCGGCGTCCGCCCGATGCTGCACCGCAACCGCTGCGAGCAGCGCAAGACCCTCGTGATCCTCGACGAGATCCACCACGCCGGTGACTCGAAGTCCTGGGGCGAGGCCTGCCAGGAGGCGTTCGACCCGGCGACCCGGCGGCTCGCGCTCACCGGCACGCCGTTCCGGTCGGACACCAACCCGATCCCCTTCGTCGCGTACGAGGAGGGGAACGACGGCATCCGCCGCTCCTCCGCCGACTACACCTACGGCTACGGCAACGCACTCGCCGACGGCGTCGTCCGCCCCGTGATCTTCCTCAGCTACAGCGGCAACATGCGCTGGCGCACCAAGGCCGGGGACGAGATCGCGGCCCGGCTCGGCGAGCCGATGACCAAGGACGCCATCGGCCAGGCCTGGCGCACCGCGCTCGCCCCCACCGGTGAGTGGATCCCCAACGTGCTGAGCGCCGCCGACAAGCGGCTCACCGAGGTCCGCAAGGGCATCCCCGACGCGGGCGGGCTCGTCATCGCGACGGACCAGGACTCGGCACGCGCGTACGCCAAGATCCTGAAGAAGGTCACCGGCGAGACCCCGACCGTCGTCCTCTCCGACGAGAAGGCGGCCTCGAAGAAGATCGACAAGTTCAGCGCGGACGAGTCGCGCTGGATGGTCGCGGTCCGCATGGTGTCCGAGGGCGTCGACGTGCCGCGGCTCGCCGTCGGCGTGTACGCGACCACCATCTCGACGCCCCTCTTCTTCGCCCAGGCCGTCGGCCGCTTCGTGCGCTCCCGCAGGCGCGGGGAGACGGCCTCCGTCTTCGTGCCGACGATCCCGATGCTCCTCGACTTCGCCAACGAGATGGAGGTCGAGAGGGACCACGTCCTCGACAAGCCGAAGAAGGGCAGCGACGAGGAGAACCCGTTCGCGGAGGAGGACCAGCTCCTCGCCGACGCCGAGAAGCTGGAGGACGAGGAGACCGAGGAGCAACTGCCCTTCGAAGCGCTGGAGTCCGACGCCGTCTTCGACCGGGTGCTGTACGACGGCGCCGAGTTCGGCATGCAGGCGCACCCCGGTTCCGAGGAGGAGCAGGACTACCTCGGCATCCCCGGCCTCCTGGAGCCGGACCAGGTGCAGCTCCTCCTCCAGAAGCGCCAGAGCCGTCAGATCGCTCACAGCCGCCAGAAGCCGGCCGAGGAGGCCGACCTCCTGGAGAAGCCCGCCGAGGCACGGCCCGTCGTCACCCACAAGCAGCTGCTGAGCCTGCGCAAGCAGCTCAACACGATGGTCTCCGCCTACACCCACCAGAGCGGCAAGCCCCACGGCGTGCTCCACAACGAACTGCGCCGCGTCTGCGGCGGCCCCCCGACCGCCGAGGCGACCGCCCACCAGATCCAGCAGCGGATCGCCAAGGTCCAGGAGTGGGCCACCCGCATGACGTGACGGGCGCCGTACCGCGCTCCGTGCGGCTCGTTCCGGACCCACCCGGGACGGGCCGCGCGCCTGTTTCCGGCCACCCTGCACCGCCCGGCCAAAAAGTTGTGCAGGCTTCAATTCACGGTGGGTCAACGCCGGTTCACGCGAGGCGCACGAAGGGTCACGATCACGTCTGTCCTCCTGGACGCGCGTAGATGTTCGCGTTTCGGACGCCACCGCGCTGACCGGCGGTTATGCCGCACGGTCGGGGCCCGCTTCGGCGAAGCGCCCGGATTCTGGACGAGGGCTTCCGCTGAGCGGACTGGCTCGCTACTGTCCCCGCCATATGAACGCCCCGTGGCAGAGCCGCCGCGGAGCGCAGCCGGTGCCTTGGCCAGACCGGCGGCCTCTCCGTGCGTCGCCGCTGGGACCGGCGTCGCAACCCCCGGAGCAGGGCCGTCGTCGCTCACCCGAAGAGGAGAGGGCGTCGTGACAGCGGAGACTTCCCAGACGCTCGACCGAGGACTGCGGGTCCTCAAACTGCTCGCCGATACCGACCACGGTCTGACCGTCACCGAGTTGTCCAACAAACTCGGCGTCAACCGGACCGTCGTCTACCGGCTGCTCGCCACCCTGGAGCAGCACGCCCTGGTCCGTCGCGACCTGGGCGGCCGCGCCCGGGTCGGACTCGGCGTGCTGCGCCTGGGCCGTCAGGTGCATCCCCTCGTCCGGGAGGCCGCGCTGCCCGCGCTGCGTTCCCTGGCCGAGGACATAGGGGCCACCGCCCACCTCACGCTCGTCGACGGCAGCGACGCCCTCGCGGTCGCCGTCGTCGAGCCGACCTGGACCGACTACCACGTGGCCTACCGGGCCGGCTTCCGGCACCCGCTGGACCGCGGTGCCGCCGGGCGGGCCATCCTCTCCGCCCGCCAGCACACCACGGCCGGACACCCCGGCTACACCCTCACCCACGGCGAGCTCGAAGCCGGTGCCAGCGGGGCGGCCGCGCCGCTGGTCGGGGTGTCGGGGGTGGAGGGAAGCGTCGGCGTGGTCATGCTCGCCGACGCCGTACCGGAACGGGTCGGGCCCCGGGTCCTCGACGCCGCCCGGGAAGTGGCGGACGCCCTGCGGTAGCGCGCGGGGCGCGGCGCGGGAGGGTGGCCGGGGGGCCGGGTGCCGGCCGTCGCACCGGCGGCGCCCCGCGGCAGTGGCACGGCGGGGGCGTACGCCTGGCGCGTTCCCGCTCCCGCGCGGCGGTTAGATTGGACGGGTGCTCACTCGTCTCTCGCGTCCCCGCGCACTCGCCCTCTGCGCGCTGCCCGTCCTCGCCCTCTTCGGCACGGCGGCCCTCGCACCGCTGCCGTTCACCCTGGCGCAGCCCGGGGTGACCGCCGACGTGCTCGGCAAGGACCGCGGCAAGCCGGTGATCACCGTCACCGGCGCGGAGACCCGGCCCACCGACGGGCAGCTGCGGATGACCACCATCGTCGCCACCGGGCCCACGGCGGACATCCGGATCGGCAACGTGCTGGACGGCTGGTTCCGTACGGACCGGGCGGTCATGCCCCGGGACTCCGTCTACCCGACGGGCGGCTCCGAGCGGGAGATCGAGCAGCACAACCTGAACGACATGAAGCAGTCCCAGAACGTCGCCGTCGACGCGGCCCTGAACCACCTGGACCGCAAGCCCGGCTCGATGCGGGTGACCGTGGACCTCGGCGACATCGGCGGGCCCAGCGCCGGCCTCTTCCTCTCCCTCGGCATCATCGACAAGCTCGACGGCGACGGCAGGGGCGGCGACCTCACCGGCGGCCGCACCATCGCCGGTACGGGGACGATCAGCGCGGACGGCAAGGTCGGCGCGGTCGGCGGGGTCTCCATGAAGACCCAGGCAGCCCACCGCGACGGGGCCACCGTCTTCCTCGTCCCGAAGGCCGAGTGCCGCGAGGCGGAGGCCGAGCGGCCCGACGGGCTGCGGCTGATCCCCGTCACGACCCTGGGCGGCGCGGTGGACGCGCTCAAGGCGCTGGAGCAGGGCGGGAAGGTGCCGAGCTGCTGATCTCCTGCGACGGTACGGCGGTCTCCTGGCCCGTCTCCGCTTCCTCCCGGATCGCCTCCCCTCCCGCCGCCGGCCCCTCCATCGTCCGCCACGACGGGAACACCAACGGGCTCAACGTCGCCACGAAGTACACCCCGCCCATCGCCAGGAGCGCCCCCGACGCGCCCAGGCCCTCCACCAGCAGCCCGGCGGCCAGCCCGCCCAGCGGCATCGCGAACTCGCAGCCGGCGGTCAGCGCCCCCGAGACGCGGCTGCGCAGCCGGTCCGGCACGCGCTCGTAGATCACCGTTGTCAGGATCGGGTTCAGCACCCCGCCCGCGATCCCGCCCAGCAGCATGGTCACCGCCAGCGGCAGCGTCGTCCCGGTCACCGCCGCGACCAGGAAGCGCGGTGCGCCGCACAGGATCACGCACACCGTGAACACCGCCCGCCGCGAGAAGCGGTGCCCCACCGCCCCGTACAGCAGCGCCCCCGTCAGTCCGCCCGCCCCGAACAGCGCGGTGAGCAGCCCGATGGCCTTCGCTCCGCCCAGCTCGGCCTCGGCGTGCACCGGGAGCAGGGCGGCGTTCCAGCCCTGGTCGGTGCCGTTCATGAACATCACCATCACCACGACGGACAGCAGCAGCCGGTTGCCCAGCAAGTGCGCGTAGCCCTCGCGGAGTTCGGTGCCGTACGTGTGCAGGGAGACGGGCGCCCCTCCCCTGCGCGGCTCGGCCGGGCCCACCCCCCGTACGCCGACGGCGATCAGCAGGGCGGAGAGCCCGAACGTCGCAGCGTCCAGGAGCAGTACGGTCTCCGAGCCGGCGAAGGCGATGAGCACCCCGGCCAGTGCCGCGCCGACCATCCTGGCCCCGCGCGAGACCGCGTCGAAGAGGCTGGCGGCACGGGGGAGCGTGGTGCCCGCGTGTTCCGCGAGGTCGGGGATGAGTACGTACCGGGCGGTGTTGCCCGGGGTGTGGGCGAACCCGTTCAGCGCCATCAGCGCGCAGAGCATCCAGAACTCGAGGGCGCCCACCTGGTGCAGCAGCGGAATCGCGGCGATGGCGAGGCCGCACACCGCGTCCGAGGCGATGGCGACCCGGCGGCGGCCGATGCGGTCGATGAGCGGGCCGCCGATCAGCGCGGCGAGGACGATCGGCAGGGTGGCGCAGAAGGCGACGACGCCCGCGCGGCCCGCGCTTCCGGTGGTCTCCAGGACGAACCAGGGGACACCGATCAGGGTGAGCGAAGTCCCGGCGGTGGAGATGGAGTTGGCCGCGAGCGTGGCGACGAGCGGTGTGCGGTAGTGGCGCATGGCCGTGCTTCCCCCGGGAGGCGGTCGGCTAGGCGGTACGGAACGTGTGGGCGCCGGTCGCCGTCGGTCCGCTCCGGGCCAGTCGGAGGCCGACCTCGACCATCGTCCAGCCGATCCGGGTGCGCAGGCTGGTCCGGGGGAGGGGGAACTGCCGTGCCTCGTGCCGCAGTTCGGCGGCCCGGTCGGCGTGCAGAGCGAGGTGGATGTCGGCGTGCATGTCGGCGTGCATGAGTAATTCCCTTCGGATCGTCGGCTGTCGGGGTGCGCTGATCATTCGGAGGGGCGGGGGAAGGTGTGCAGGTGGGTCCGTACGACCGCCGAGCCCTCGGCGTCCTCCGGGACGCGGTCCCGGTAGCTCTCCACGACGGCGTGGAGCTTCTCGGACAGCTCCTGGGCCAGCTCGGGAGTGAGGCGGATCTTGAAGTCGCTGATATCCCAGCTCCGTTGCCACTCCTGCGGCCACTCGTCCATCGTGCCGAGCCAGGTGTTCATCTCCTGGGCGTGGGTCGTGGCCGTCTCGTGCAGGACGACGTCGATGGCTCCGCGCACCTCCGGGTCGGCGTGCGTCCGGAAGTCGGCGGTCTCGAACATCGTTCCGTCGTGCACCGCCCGCCACCAGCGCTCCCGGCCCTTGCCCAGCTCCGGGGCGTCCTCGACGAGACCGCTCTCCGCCAGTTGGCGCAGGTGGTAGCTGGTCGCGCCACTGGACTCGCCCAGCCGCTCGCCGAGCCCGGAGGCGGTGGCGGGGCCGAACTCCCGCAGGGCGTTGAGCAGTCGGATCCGCAGGGGGTGCGCGAGGGTGCGCAGCGTACGGGCGTTGATGTTGTGGATGTTCCGGTCGCCGACGGGGACGGGGACGGGGGCGGCGGTGGGAGCGTGGGTGGGCCGGGCGGGCTCGTTTTCCGTCATGCTCCGACCGTAGACTTGCAAAGGAAGCTTTGCAAGGGGTTCTTTGCAACGGACTCTTTGTAAGCGGCTCCCGCCTCCTCACCCCTCCTCGATGAACCCCTCAGCCACCAGCCACTCCTTCGCCACCTCGTGCGGGTCCTCCCCGTCCACGTCCACCTTCGCGTTCAGCGTCTGCGCGACCTCGGTCGTCAGCTTCTCGGCGAGCGGGGCCAGCAGCTCCGCGATCACCGGGTACTTCTCGAAGGTCGCCAGGTGGATGACCGGGGACGCGTTGTAGTTGGGGAAGAAGTTCTTGTCGTCCTCCAGCACGTCCAGATCCATCGCCTTGATCCGGCCGTCGGTGGTGAACACCTCGCCCAGCAGGCAGGAGTCGGACGACGAGATCTGGGTGTAGATGATCCCGGCGTCCATCTTCTGGATGCCGGCGGCCGGGATCTTCATCCCGTACCGCTTCTCCATGCCGGGCAGCCCGTCGTCGCGGGAGGCGAACTCGTTCTCGACGCAGATCGTCACCGCGCCCGGGTCCTTCTTCGCGAGGGCGGCCACGTCGGAGAGGGTCTTCAGCTCGTACCGGGCGTTGTTCTTCTTGCTGATGGCCAGCGCGTACGTGTTGTCGAGCGGGGCCGGCGGCAGCCAGACCACCCCGTTGCCCCTGTCCTCGTCGCGGACCGCCTCGTACTGCTCCTGCGGGTCGACGACGGGGTCCGCGTGGCCGAGGAAGGTGATCCAGCCGGTGCCGGTGTAGTCCCACTGCGCGTCGGCGTCGCCGTTGATGATGGCCTCGCGGGCGCTGATCGACCCCGGCAGGTTCGTGCGGTCCAGGACCTCCGCCCCGGCCGCCTTGAAGACCAGGCCGGTCATCTGGCCGAGGATGATGTTCTCGCTGAAGTTCTTCGAGGTCACCGTCAGCGTGGCGCCCTTGAGCGGTTCGCCCTGCCCTACCGACCCCGGCGACACGTCGTCCACCATCGGCGAACCGCTCTTGAGCCCGCAGCCGCCCAGGAGGAGGGCCAGGGACAGGCAACAGGACAGGGCTGCCCGGGCCTTGAAGGACCTGCCGTACGTCACCCTCACCGCTCCTCCAGCCCGCGCGGCGTCAGCACCAGTTCGGCCAGCGAGGCCAGCCAGTCCACCAGCAGCGCCAGCACCACCGTCAGCACCGACCCGATGATCAGCACCGGCATCCGCTGCGTCTGGATCCCCGAGGTGATCAGGTCGCCGAGCCCGCCGCCCCCGCCGAACGTGGCCAGCGTCGCCGTACCGACGTTCAGGACGAGTGCCGTACGCACCCCCGCCAGGATCAGCGGCACCGCGAGCGGCAGCTCCACCTTCATCAGGACACCCCGCCCGGACATCCCCATCCCGCGTGCCGCCTCGATCATGTTCGGCTCGATCGCGCGCAGACCCGCCACCGTGTTGGAGAGCACCGGCAGCACCGCGTAGATCACGATGCCGATGATCGCGGTCCGCGGCCCGATGCCCAGCCAGATCACCAGCAGCGCCAGCAGGCCGATCGCCGGGGTCGCCTGCCCGATGTTGGCCAGCGCCGTGAACGCGGGGGCGGCCTTCCGCAGCCGCCGCCGGGTCAGCGCGATGCCCAGCGGGATCGCGATGATCAGCACCCAGAAGGTGGAGATCGCCGTCAGCCGTACGTGCTGCCACCAGCGCAGCTGCACATTGCCGCCGGAGAGAGAGTTCTCCGCGATCGAGTCCAGGTGGATGCTGGTGATCCACACGTATGTGATGACCAGGATGACCGCCAGCACCACCGGCAGGACCACCAGCTTCCGCCAGGTGATCCGGCGCGCCGGGGCGGCCGGGGCGGGGGAGGGGTCGCTCTCCTCGTCGTGGAACGCGTGACCCTTGACGTCGTGCTCGCCGGGCGGCCGGGTGGGGGTGGCCGGGCCCTTGCCGGAGCCTGACTGGTGGCTGGGGCTCATACTCCGCCGCCACCCCCCTCCAGCTCCTGCTCCGTCTGGTGCACGCGCTGCTCCTCCAGCTCGTGCTGGTGCTCCATCGCGGTCAGCCGGTCGGCCTCCAGCAGCTCCTGCACGTTGTCCATCAGCGTCTTCATGTCGACGACCCCGATGAACTCGCCGCGCCGCCCGGTCACCGCGACCCGCCCCCCGCTGTCGGTCAGCACCGCCTCCAGCGCGTCGTGCAGCGTCGCGTCCCGGGTCACGGTGTCGTGGACCAGCTGCCCGGCCCGCGCCAGCGAACCGCGCGCCCGCATCAGGTCGCCGCGCCGCAGCCACTTGTACGGGCGGTTGCGGCGGTCCAGCATCAGCAGCTCGTTGTGCGGGCCGTTGCGCAGCTTGTTGAAGATCGTCTGGAGCGGGTCCTCGACCGTCACCGTCGGGAAGTCCGCGATGCCCACATCCCGTACGCGGGTGAGGTTGAGCCGCTTCAGGGCCGCGCCCGCGCCGACGAAACCGGAGACGAAGTCGTCCGTCGGGTTGGTCAGGATCGCCTCGGGGGTGTCGAACTGCGCGATGTGCGACCGCTCCCGCAGTACGGCGATCCGGTCGCCGAGCTTGATCGCCTCGTCGAAGTCGTGGGTGACGAACACGATCGTCTTGTGCAGCTCGTGCTGGAGCCGGATCAGCTCGTCCTGGAGGTGGTCGCGGGTGATCGGGTCGACCGCCCCGAACGGCTCGTCCATCAGCAGCACCGGCGGATCGGCGGCCAGCGCCCGCGCCACGCCCACGCGCTGCTGCTGCCCGCCGGAGAGCTGGCGCGGATAGCGGCCGTGGAACTCGCGCGGGTCCAGGCCCACCAGGTCGAGCATCTCCTCCACCCGGTCCCTGACCCGGGACTTGGACCAGCCGATCATCTTCGGGACCAGGGCGATGTTGTCGGCGACCGTCATGTGCGGGAAGAGGCCGGAGGACTGGATCGCGTACCCGATCTTGCGGCGCAGCTTCACCGGGTCGATGTCGGTGACGTCCTCGTCGCCGATCCTGATCCGGCCCGAGGTGGGCTCGATCAGCCGGTTGATCATCTTCAGCGTGGTGGACTTCCCGCAGCCGGACGGGCCGACGAAGATCACGGTCTCGCCGGCCTTGATCTCCATCGAGACGTTCTCGACGGCCGGGTACGGGTTGCCCGGGTACTTCTTGGTCAGGTTCTCCAGCTGGATCGTGGCCCCGGAGGTGGCGGTTCCGTCCGTCGCGACGGCCTCGGTCTCGGTCTCAGGCACGGATCCCCCTCGGGATGGTCAGCCGCCCCAGAAGGACGTACGCGGCGTCGAAGAGCAGGGCGAGCACGACGATGCCGAGCGTGCCCGCGAGGACCTGGTTGATCGCGTTGGCGCTGCCCAGCGAGGCGATGCCCCGGAAGATCTCGTTGCCGAGGCCGGGCCCGGAGGCGTACGCGGCGATGGCGGCGATACCCATCAGCATCTGGGTGGAGACCCGGATCCCGGTCAGGATCGGCGGCCAGGCCAGCGGCAGTTCCACCCGGCACAGCCGCGCCGCCCGCGACATCCCGATGCCCGTCGCCGCGTCGACCAGCGCCGGGTCGACGCCCCGCAGCCCCACGATGGAGTTCCGGACGATGGGCAGCAGCCCGTACAGCGTCAGCGTGATCACGGTCGGCGTGACCCCGAGCCCGACCAGCGGGATCAGCAGACCGATCGCCGCGAGCGAGGGGATGGTGAGGATCGTCGCCGTGGAGGTGATCGCGAGGGAGCCGCCCCAGCCGCTGCGGTAGCTCACCACCCCGATCACCACACCGAGCACGGTGGCGATGACCATGCACTGGAAGACCGCGCTGACGTGCTGGAGCGCGTCCGTGAGGAGCTGCTGGTGGCGGGTGTTCAGGTACTCCCAGAAGCTCACACGGCACTCCCTCAAGCTCAGTGGGCGTTCCGGGCCCTCGGCTCAGTCGGTGTCCTGGGCCGCCTGTTCCACCAGCGGGATGACCCGCAGCGGAACCGGGTTCTCCATGACGATCGCCGTGGAGGCCCGGACGATGCCATCAAATCCGACAACCCGGTCGATCACCCGCTGAAGATCGGCGTTGGAACGGGCCACCAGCCGGCAGAACATGTCGCCGTGCCCGGTGGTGGTGTGCAGCTCCAGCACCTCCGGTACGCCGCCCAAATGGGCCCGCACGTCGGCCCCTTGCCCCTGCTTGATCTCCAGCGTCGCGAACGCGGTGACCGGGTAGCCGAGTGCCGCCGGGTCCACGTCGGGGCCGAACCCCCGGATGACGCCATTCGACTGAAGGCGGTCCAGCCGCGCCTGTACGGTCCCGCGCGCCACGCCGAGCCGCCGGGATGCTTCGAGGACGCCGATGCGCGGCTCCCGCGCGAGCAGCACGATGAGCCGGCCGTCCAGATGATCGATCGCCATGAGCCCTCCTCCGGTGGTCACCCTGTACAGATGGTCCGGCCATCATGGCGAGCGACTGCACACATTGACCAGTGAATGTGCGAACTATTGCGCACCTTGCGATGCGGGGAGAGCCTTCGAACATGACTGAGACTCTGCACACCAGCCCTGACACCGCCGCGCAGGCCGACCGCTTCCCGGTCAAGGGAATGGACGCGGTCGTCTTCGCCGTGGGCAACGCCAAGCAGGCCGCGCACTACTACTCGACCGCTTTCGGGATGAAGCTCGTGGCGTACTCCGGACCGGAGAACGGCAGCCGCGAGACCGCGAGTTACGTCCTGGCCAACGGCGGCGCCCGCTTCGTCTTCACCTCCGTGATCCGGGCGACCACCGAGTGGGGCACCTTCCTCGCCGACCACGTCGCCGAGCACGGCGACGGTGTCGTCGACCTCGCCATCGAGGTCCCGGACGCGCGCGCCGCCTACGCGTACGCCGTCGAGCACGGCGCCCGCGGCCTCACCGAGCCGCACGAGGTCAAGGACGAGCACGGCACCGTCGTCCTCGCCGCCATCGCCACCTACGGCAAGACCCGCCACACCCTGGTGGAGCGCTCCGGCTACGACGGCCCGTACCTCCCCGGCTTCGCCGCCGCCAAGCCGATCGTCGAGCCGCCGGCCAAGCGGACCTTCCAGGCCATCGACCACTGCGTCGGCAACGTCGAGCTCGGCCGGATGAACGAGTGGGTCGGCTTCTACAACGAGGTGATGGGCTTCACCAACATGAAGGAGTTCGTGGGCGACGACATCGCCACCGAGTACTCCGCCCTGATGTCGAAGGTCGTCGCCGACGGCACGCTGAAGGTGAAGTTCCCGATCAACGAGCCGGCGATCGCGAAGAAGAAGTCGCAGATCGACGAGTACCTGGAGTTCTACGGCGGCGCCGGCGTCCAGCACATCGCGCTCGCCACCAACGACATCGTCTCCACGGTCCGCTCGATGCGCGCGGCCGGTGTGCAGTTCCTGGACACGCCCGACTCGTACTACGACACCCTCGGCGAGTGGGCCGGTGAGACCCGGGTGCCGGTCGAGACGCTGCGCGAGCTGAAGATCCTGGTCGACCGCGACGAGGACGGCTACCTGCTGCAGATCTTCACCAAGCCGGTCCAGGACCGCCCGACCGTCTTCTTCGAGATGATCGAGCGCCACGGCTCCATGGGCTTCGGCAAGGGCAACTTCAAGGCCCTCTTCGAGGCGATCGAGCGCGAGCAGGAGAAGCGCGGCAACCTCTGAGCCCTCCACGTACGCCACTGCGGTCCGGGGCAGCACCCCGGACCGCAGTGGCGTACGCCGTTCTCGAGAAGCTACGGAGACTTCGAGGCGTCGGCCTCCACCGCCGCCGGGCTGCTCGGGGCCGGCTTCGACGGGGCAGGGGCCGTCTTCGAGGGGGCCGGGGCCGGGGCCTCCGCCTTGGGGGACTCGCGCGTCGGCTCGGGCTTCGGCTCCGGCTTCGATTCCCGCTTCGGCTCAGGGGCCGGCGGAGGCGGCGGCTGCATGTCCCCCGGCCCGCCCGGCGGCGGCTCACCCAGCGCCTCCAGCGCCTCCCGGGCCTTCGGCGCGTCCAGCGGCGAGAAGGCCGGGTTGGTGCGCAGCGCCTGCTCCAGGTGGCGACGGGCGGGACCGTACTGCGCCAGCTCCCGTTCGATCACGCCCAGGTGGTACGCGTACGAGGCGTTGCGCACGCCCGTGGCCACCGCCTGCCGCGCGTACTCCAGGCCCTCCTTCGACGTGCCCGCCCGGTGCAGCGCCCAGCCCAGCGCGTCCGCCACCGCCGCACTGCGGTGCTGCTTCTTCCACTGGCCGCGCAGCAGCTCCACCGCCACCGCCGGGTCCCCGTGGTCACTCTCGTAGCGGGCCTGGATCAGCGACTCGTCGACCCCGGCCGCCTTGGCCTGGTCCAGCAGCTGGGCCAGCTTCTTGTACTGGCTCTGGGCGTCGCCGTCGAGCCCCAGGGACGCGTACAGCTCGCCCAGTTCGAGGACGTAGGCCGGGCGCGGGAGCTCGGTGACCGCGCTCTGGTACGCGGCCAGCGCCTCGTCCGTCCGGTCCAGCGCCACCAGGGCCCGGGCCTTGCCCGCCAGGGACGCGTGGTGGCCGGATTCCGTGCGCAGCGCCGCGTCGAACTGCGCCACCGCCTCCTCCGGCTCGCCCCGCTCCCAGGCCAGCTCGCCGAGGCGGTGCAGCGCCTCGGCCTTCTCGGCGGGCGCCACCGCCCGGTCCGCGGCCTCCCGGGCGGTGGCCAGGGCGTCCTCGCGCCAGCCCTGGCTCCGGTAGAGGTCGGCGGTGCGGGCCAGCGCCGGGACGCCCTTGCGCAGCTCGCCGAACTTCTCCGTCGCCTCGGTCGCCGCCCTCTGATCGCCGAGACCGGTGTAGGCGTCGATGAGGACCGGGTACACACTCCAGGCCTTCGGGTCCTGCTCGCGTACCGTCTCGCCCCACCGCCTCGCCGCCAGGAAGTCGTGCCGGGCGTTGGCCAGCGCCGCCATCCCCACCCACGCCTCCCCGTTCCCGTCCTCACCCGGCCGGGCCTCCAGCGACCGCTTCAGGGCCTCCTCGGCGCGCCCGAGATACGCCGCGTCCGCCGAGCGCCGCCCCCACTCCACGTACGCCGAACCGAGCGTCGCCCACGACGGCGCGTCGCCCGGGTGGGACTCCACCCACTTCTGCCGGTCCCCGATCAGCGCGGTCAGGTCCGAGAGGGAGGCGGGGGAGCCCGCCGTCGCCGCCGCCTCGGCCCGCTCCACCGGGCCCGGCTCCTTCGGGCGGTCGTCCTTCCCGTCCGGTACGGCCACCAGCGCCCCGGCCAGCAGCACACCCGCCGCCACCGCCCCGAACGCGGCCCGGCGCAGGGTCGTCCGGAGAGTGGGCGGGGGAGGCGGTACGGCCGTGGCGCCTTCGGCGGGCATCGCGTAGGGGCCGTGCGGGGACGGCTCGGGCGGCCGGCGGGACTCGGGATCCTGCTGGGGCATGACATCCATGGCCATCACTGTGCGTCAGTCATACGAGCACACCGCGCCTTGGGATCGCTCCCGCCGACGGGTTCACACCATTGGCCCCCGGGTGCCACGCTGGAACCATGAGCGATCTTCTCGAACGCCTGCGCACCGGGCTCCCCGCCGAGGCCCTGATCACCGATCCGGACGTCACCGCGTCCTACGCCCACGACATGGCGAGCTTCTGCGAGGCCGGCACCCCGGCCGTCGTCGTGCTCCCGCGCACGGTCGAGCAGGTCCAGCACGTGATGCGCGCCGCCACCGACCTGCGCGTCCCGGTCGTCCCGCAGGGCGCCCGTACCGGCCTGTCCGGCGCGGCCAACGCCTCGGACGGCTGCATCGTGCTGTCCCTGGTGAAGATGGACCGGATCCTGGAGGTCAGCCCGGTCGACCGGATCGCCGTCGTCGAGCCGGGCGTCATCAACGCGGTGCTCTCACGCGTGGTGAACGAACACGGCCTCTACTACCCGCCGGACCCCTCCAGCTGGGAGACCTGCACCATCGGCGGCAACATCGGCACGGCCTCCGGCGGCCTGTGCTGCGTGAAGTACGGGGTCACCGCCGAGTACGTCCTCGGTCTGGACGTCGTCCTGGCCGACGGGCGGCTCCTGACCACCGGCCGCCGGACGGCGAAGGGGGTCGCCGGATACGACCTCACCCGGCTCTTCGTCGGCTCCGAGGGCAGCCTCGGGATCGTCGTCAAGGCCGTCCTCGCGCTCAAGCCGCAGCCGCCGCAGCAGCTCGTCCTCGCCGCCGAGTTCCTCTCGGCGGCCGCCGCCTGTGACGCTGTGTGCCGGATCATGGAACGCGGTCACACCCCGTCACTCCTCGAACTGATGGACCGGACGACCGTGCGTGCCGTCAACGAGCTGGCTTCCATGGGGCTGCCGGAGACCACCGAGGCGCTCCTCCTCTGCGCCTTCGACACCCCCGACCCGGCGGCCGACCTCGCCGCCGTCGGAGCGCTCTGCACCGCGGCCGGCGCCACCGACGTGGTCCCGGCGGACGACCCCGCCGAGTCCGAACTCCTCCTCCAGGCCCGCCGGAT
The DNA here is from genome assembly GCF_040613515.1 of Streptomyces sp. NPDC006261. Classification (NCBI taxonomy): domain Bacteria; kingdom Bacillati; phylum Actinomycetota; class Actinomycetes; order Kitasatosporales; family Streptomycetaceae; genus Streptomyces; species Streptomyces sp. NPDC006261. Next base: position 68,140 of record NZ_JBEXSI010000005.1, on the reverse strand, counting down.
GTCGCTCACCGCACTGGAGACCGTCAGGTCCGCCACGATGATCGACGATGTCTGCGTACCGCGCTCGCAGCTCGGCGCCATGCTGGAGGGCACCGCCGCCATCGCGGAGCGGTACGACCTGACCATCGGCGTCTGCTCCCATGCGGGCGACGGCAACACCCACCCCGTCGTCTGCTTCGACCACACCGACCCCGACGAGTCCCGCCGGGCCCGCGAGTCCTTCGACGCGATCATGGCGCTCGGTCTGGAGCTGGGCGGAACCATCACCGGCGAACACGGCGTCGGCGTCCTCAAGAAGGAGTGGCTCGCCCGCGAACTGGGCGAGACCGGTATCGAGCTGCAGCGCGGCATCAAGGCCGCCTTCGACCCGCTCGGCCTTCTCAACCCGGGCAAGCTCTTCTGACACCCGCTCCCCACGGGGGCTCTCACATTTCACCTTCCTGGGACGGCGACTCGTCCGCCGACCACGGGTCGCTCAGCCACAGGTCGTCCGCCGGCAGCGGGGCCAGCAGCTCCGCCAGCGCCTCGTCGATCCCGAGCCGGTCGCTCTCCGTGCCCGGCGGCACCACGCGCAGCGTCCGCTCCACCCAGGCGGCCACGGCGGCCGAGGGCACCTCGAGGAGGGCGTTGCCGTCCGGGGAGGTGAGGGCCACGCAGATCACGCTGCAGTGGTCGATCTTCGTCGGCCAGATCCGTACGTCCCCGTGCCCGCACGGCCGGAACACCCCTTCCACCAGCAGTTCCCGGGCGAACGTCCAGTGCACGGGGGACTCGGAGCCGATGTGGAAGGCGATGTGCACGGCGTACGGGTCGTCCGTGCGGTACGTCAGCCGGGCGGGGACCGGGATGGACCGCTCGGGGGACAGGACGAGCTTCAGTTCCAGCTCACGTTCCACGATGTTCATCATGAGAATGCACGACCTTCCGGTGCTCATGGGCCGGTCCCACTGACCGTCCCGCACAAGGAGAGAGCGCCCTCCCCGCCACCTATTACGCGACTTCTCAAAAAAACTTCGATCGGTTGCGAAAGTTGTCCCAAACAGGCGGACCGGCCCGGGGGAACGTGGCGGTCTGATAGATGTGGACCCTTGTATTGAGGCCGTCCGCCCTCCCGGCGCCGAACGGCCTGAGGCCTCGAAGAGATACGGGACCCGCTGATGAGCGCGCCAACTCCGGCACCCGGTGACGACAGCCCCCGTGAGGGCTACTACCCCGACCCCTCCATCCCCGGCTACGTCCGGTACTGGAACGGCGCGTCCTGGGTGCCCGGTACGAGCCGGCCCGCGCCGCAGCAGGCCGCACCGGTGGAGGAGACCGGGCCGATCTTCTTCGACGAGGAGGACGGCCTCCCGGACGGCACGGGCGGTACGGACTCCTCGGGCGGATCCGTCGGCGCCGACCGCTACGAGTCCGACGCCGAGGCAGGGTCCGTCTGGCAGGCGGACTCCGCGCGCCAGACCGGCTTCGGCGGGGAGCGGGACCGCCGGATCTCCTGGGGCGGTCCGGCACCGGAGCCCGCCGCGGCCCCGGCAGACCCGCGCACGCCCCTGGCGCAGGACCCGACCCGCGGCGCGCTGCCGGGGATGCGGCACGAAGCCGGGGCGGCGGAGGGGGCCGGGCCGCGTCCGCCGACGGAGGGCACGGTCACGATCCGCGCGGTGGGCCCGCAGGCCGGTGCCCTACAGCCGAACGCCGTAGGGGGAAGTGCCCCGCGCCCCGACTCCGTACAGCCGAACGCCGTTGCGCCGCAGGGGCCGCAGGGGCCGCAGAACGTCAGCGTGGCACCGAACGTGGGCCCCGTGCGGGCCCCCGGGCCCCAGGCGCTCCCGGCGCCGGCGCCCGCCTCCCAGGAGGCGCGCCAGGGACCGGTCCAGGCCTCCGCCGCCCCCGCCGTACCCACGCCGCTCACGCCGGGCCCCGGCGGCGGTTCGGCGTCCTGGGCACAGCAGGTCCACCGACTGGCCCAGCCCGAGCCGCAGCAACAGACCCCCCAGCCCCAGCCCCAGCAGCAGCAACCGCAGCACCATCAGCAGCCCCACCCCCTGCCCCACCAGCAACAACAGCCCGCCTTCGCGCAGTCCGGGTCCGGGGCGGCGGATCAGCCCGTCGTGCCCTGGAAGCCTCCGGCGGCCGACGACCCCTTCCAGCAGCTCGTCCGCGCCCAGGCGGCGGCCCGGCCCGCCGGGCTCGGCAAGCGGTTCGCCGCCCGGCTGGTCGACAACCTGGTGCTCGGCACGGTCGTCGGCGCGGTGGCCATCCCCCTGGGCACCCAGGCGATGGACCACATCGACCGCAAGATCACCGCGGCGAAGCAGACCGGCGAGACCGTCACCGTCTGGCTGCTGGACTCCACCACCGGGACGCTGCTGGGGGCTCTGGTCGCGGCCTTCCTCGTCCTCGGCTTCCTCCTGGAGGCGCTGCCCACCGCGAAGTGGGGCCGGACGCTCGGCAAGAAGCTCTTCGGCCTCGACGTACGGGACATCGAGTCCCGCGACGCGCCCACCCTGGGAGCGGCCCTGCGCCGCTGGCTCGTCTACGGGGTGCTGGGGCTCCTGGTCATCGGCGTGGTCAACGTGCTCTGGTGCCTGATCGACCGACCCTGGCGCCAGTGCTGGCACGACAAGGCGGCCCGCACGTTCGTGGCGGGCTGAGCGAGGCCGGGGGAACACGGCCGGCGGGCAGGTCCTGGAGGCCCGCCGTAGACTCGTATGCCGCCCCGCGTCCCCCGAACGCACCTGAGCCGTTGCGGGTCCCGGTGGCTCGGGATGCACTGCCCCCATGAGCAACGACCAGCCGACGCCCGGCCAGCCGCCAGAGGACGACGATCCGTTCCTCAAGAAGCCGCAGGAGCCCCCGCCGCCGTCAGACGGTCAGCCGCCGTACGGTCAGCCGCCGTACGGGAGCGCGCCGCCCCCTCCGCCGCCCCCGCCCCCGCCGAACGACCCGTACGGAGGCGGCGGGGGTTTCGGGGCGCCGGACCCGCTGGCCGGGATGCCGCCGCTGGCCGAGCCGGGCAAGCGGATCCTGGCCCGGCTGATCGACTTCCTCGTCATCTCGATCCCGCTGTACCTGATCTCGCTCCCGTGGGGCGGGGCGATCGATGTCGACGGGGACGGCGGCGACGGGTTCGACGGCGCCTACAGCGGCCACCAGTTCCTGTGGTCGTTCATCGGCCTGGTCGTCTACGTCGCGTACGACACGTACTTCACGCACAAGGACGGCCGGACCCTGGGCAAGCGGCTGCTGAAGCTGCGCGTGGCCATGCTCAACGACGGCCGGGTGCCCGACACCGGGGCTGCGCTGATGCGGGCCGTCGTCCTGTGGGCTCCGGCGCTGCTGTGCTGCCCGTGTCTGTGGTGGCTGATCAACATCGTGATGATGTTCACGGACAAGCCCTACCGGCAGGGGCTCCAGGACAAGGCGGCCAAGACCGTGGTGGTGGCGGCCCGGTAGGCGCAGCCCGGCAGCCTGGCGGGTACGTCGTTCCGCCCGGCTGCCGAAGGCGCAGGTCGCTCAGCGGCGCAGCGAGTGCTGCCGGTTCGCCTGCTGGGACGAGCGGGCGGCCGGCACCCGCTCCCGGGCGCCGAGGCCGTCCAGAGCGTGGTGCGTACGGGCGGCGGAGGCGTGGGCGGTCCGCTGCGGTCGCACCGTCCGGCTCGGGGCGGCCTGCCGGGGCTGGGGCAGGCGTACGGCCACCAGCAGGCCGAGCGCGAGCGCGGTGACGGCGGCGAGGGCCACGCCGATGCCCGATTCCGTACCGGAGAGCAGCAGCAGGGCGAGGGTCGTACAGATGACGGTGGCCGAACCGTAGACGAGCTGTGCGGCAGTCGGACGCAGCATGACGGTTTCCGTCCTCGGGACGTCGGATGGGCGGGCGGTAGGCACGTGCACAGGCGCCTTCCGACCCTACGACGGTGGATGCCCGACAAGGACCGATAGTAAGCGTGACCTAACCCACGGTACCGGTGCACAGGGGGCGCACGGAGTCACGGCTCTCACCAACCGGACGGCGTGGCGCGCCCGTTGACGGTGATCCTGTCCGCATACCGGAAGAGCGCTCCTGCATAGTGCACTTGGTCTGTTCAAGTCAAGGTCTGTCTTTTCTCTCGCAACTCCGATCGAATGTCGTCACTTGTGACGCGTTTACGCGCGCGGCCCTCTCCACACCCCCCTGGCCGCTGCGCGGACGCCCGGGGAGGACTGCATCAAGTGACCAATCAGAGACGCGCGCTTCGCGCCGCTGCTGTTGTCGTGGCCATGGCCGCGACCGCGGCGACGGCGTCGACCTTCGCCACCGCCCAGGCGCATGACACCACGTCAGGTTCCGCCGCTTCCGCCGCACCCACCGTCGACCGCCATGACCCGGCGCCCGGCAAGGGACACGTGGAGCACAACCTCGAAGGCCCCTTCAGCGAGCAGCAGGCAGCGCAGCGGGAGGCCGCGCTGGAGCAGGTGCTGTCCGGGGACAAGAAGGTGACCAACCGGAGCGGCTCCAAGGTCGTCAAGCTCGGCGACAAGAAGTACGTGGAGCTCGGCCGGGAGAAGACCGACAAGATCTTCACCATCCTGCTGGAGTTCGGCGACAAGGTCGACGACACCACGATGTTCGACCCGGACGGCGACGGCCCCAAGCCCCCGGTCAAGAAGTACGGCGGCACGCCCGGCCCGGCGCACAACGAGATCGCCAAGCCGGACCCGAAGAAGGACAACAGCACCGCCTGGAAGGCCGACTACAACCAGGCGCACTTCGAGAAGCTGTACTTCGGCGAGGGCAAGAACGTCCACTCGCTCAAGACCTACTACGAGAAGACCTCCTCGGGCCGTTACTCGGTCGAGGGCGCGGTCTCCGACTGGGTGAAGGTCGACTACAACGAGGCCCGTTACGGCTCCAACTACTGCGGCCAGTCCAACTGCGCCAACGTCTGGGACGCGGTCCGCGACGGCGTCAACGCCTGGGTCGCCGACCAGAAGGCCAAGGGCCGTAACGACGCGCAGATCAAGGCGGACCTGGCCGAGTACGACCAGTGGGACCGCTACGACTTCGACGGCGACGGCAACTTCAACGAGCCGGACGGCTACATCGACCACTTCCAGCTGGTCCACGCCGGCGAGGACGAGTCCGCGGGCGGCGGCGCCGAGGGCCCCAACGCCATCTGGGCGCACCGCTGGTACGCGTACGGCACCAACGCGGGCGCGACCGGCCCGGCCGACAACAAGGCCGGCGGCGCGCAGATCGGTGACACGGGCATCTGGGTCGGCGACTACACCGTCCAGCCGGAGAACGGCGGTCTGGGCGTCTTCGCCCACGAGTACGCCCATGACCTCGGCCTCCCGGACCTGTACGACACCTCCGGCGGCGGCGAGAACTCGGTCGGCTTCTGGTCCCTGATGTCGGCGGGCTCCTGGCTCGGCACCGGCAAGGGCGAGATCGGCAACCTGCCGGGCGACATGACCTCGTGGGACAAGCTCCAGCTGGGCTGGCTCGACTACGACACGGCCAAGGCGGGCAAGACCTCGCTGCACAAGCTGGGCGTCTCGGCTTACAACACCAAGGACCCGCAGGCACTCGTCGTCGAGCTGCCGGCCAAGCCCGTCACCACCACCGTCGTCAAGCCCGCCGAGGGCACGAAGCAGTGGTGGAGCGACCGGGGCGACAACCTGTCGAACACCCTGACCCGCTCGGTCGACCTGACCGGCACGTCGTCGGCGAAGCTGGACCTCTCGGGCTGGTACGACATCGAGGCCGACTACGACTACCTCTACACCGAGGTGTCCGACAACGGCGGCACGAGCTGGACCGCGCTCGACGGCACCGCCGACGGCAAGGCCATCCCGCGCGACGCCAGCGACAAGCCGGCCCTGACCGACGTCTCGGGCGCGTACCAGAAGCTCTCCTTCTCCCTCGACGCCTACGCGGGCAAGAAGGTCGACCTCCGCTTCCGCTACCAGACGGACGGCGGCGCGGGCGGCAAGGGCTTCGCGGCCGACGAGATCACCATCACCGCCGACGGCGCCACCCTCTTCTCGGACAACGCCGAGGGCGACGACAGCGGCTGGACGGTGAAGGGCTTCTCGCGGATCGGCGAGTCGTTCACGCAGGACTACCCGCAGTACTACATCGCGGAGAACCGCCAGTACGTGTCGTACGACGAGACCCTCAAGGTCGGCCCGTACAACTTCGGCTTCTCCACCACCCGCCCCGACTGGGTCGAGCACTACGCGTACCAGACGGGTCTGCTCGTCTGGCTCTGGGACACCTCCCAGAAGGACAACAACACCTCCGCCCACCCGGGCGAGGGTCTGATCCTGCCGGTCGACGCGCACGCCAAGCCGCTCAAGTGGAAGGACGGCTCGCTCCTGCGCAACAAGATCCAGCCGTTCGACGCCCCGTTCAGCTGGTACCCGAACAAGGGCTTCACGCTCCACAACGCGGACGTGCCGCTGAGGATCCAGCCCTCGCTGGGCAACCCGGTCTTCGACGACCGCAAGGGCACCTACTGGTACAAGGAGAACCCGACGGGCAGTGTCAGGGTCTCTGACACCAACACCCGCATCTCCGTCCTCCTGGAGCCGCTCAACGGCTCCTCGATGACCGTGATGGTCGGCCCCTCGGGCCGATAGTTCCGTAACGCCGCAGGTAAGAGCATGATCGGCCGTAGCCCTCTAGCGGGCGGCGGCCGATCGTGTTTAGGTGCGTCTTGTTCACATCCTTATTGACACGACGTCTCACGGGGGAGTGCGAAGCATGGCAGGCGGAGGTTTCTGCAGGTTGCCGAACGGCACGGTGGTGGTGGCCCTCACCCTCACCAGACCGACGGAGGGCGCACCGTCGTGCGCCGCCGGTACGGGGGCGGGCCCCGGGGCCCCGGTACGGGTGCTGGTCCACGCCGCGAACCGGGCGCGCGCCCTGACCAGGCTGCGCAACCTCGGGCTGCGGGCGGTGTACCTGCGCGGCAACGACCGGCCGCCCACACCGGACGAGATCACGGCGGTGCTGCACCACCCGGACGGCCTGCTGTGGCGGGCGGCGCCCCAGGCGGGCCAGGAGCTGTGGCACCCGATCAGGGCCCTGCTGGGCCCGGCGGGGTATGCCGGACCCGCCCGCCCAGCGGCATAGGGGCGCCGCTCTCCGAGGGGCTGCGGCGGGGCTGCGGAGCCTCGGGGGGCCTGCAGGGCCTCGGGGACTTACAGGGCCTCGGCCACGACCGGCTTCCCGGAGAGCTTCACGCCCGCCGTCCGGAGCTCGTCCAGGGCCTTCTCGGTGGTCGCCGGCGAGACCCCGGCGGTCAGGTCGAGCAGCACCTGGGTGACGAATCCCTCACGGGCCGCGTCCAGGGCGGTGGCCCGTACGCAGTGGTCGGTGGCGATGCCGACCACGTCGACCTCGGTGACGGACCGCTCGCGCAGCCACTGGGCGAGGCCGGTCCCGTTCTCGTCGGAGCCCTCGAAACCGCTGTACGCGGCCGAGTAGGCGCCCTTGTCGAAGACGGTGTCGATGGCCCCGGAGGCGACGGCGGGCGCGAAGTTCGGGTGGAACCCGACCCCCTCGGTCCCGGCGACGCAGTGCACCGGCCAGGAGTCCACGAAGTCCGGGGTCTCGGAGAAGTGGTCACCGGGGTCGACGTGGTGGTCCCGGGTGGCCACCACGTGCCGGTAGCCGGGCTGGGCCTCACCGATGAGGTCGGTGATGGCGGCGGCGACGTCGGCACCACCCGCCACCGCGAGGCTGCCGCCCTCGCAGAAGTCGTTCTGAACGTCGACGACGATCAATGCGCGGTGCATGGCGGGTGTCCTTTGGTGGGGAGAGGGAGAGCGGTGTATTCCAACGTTCACGGGGATGCCAACGAGCGTAGAGACTAGAAGCCCACAATCAACCCCTACCCACTAGGGCTTCTCCACCCCGCCGACACACCGATCCACCCCGCCGGGTCACCATCCGGTCCGTCCGGCGCTCGAGGGCGAAGCGGCCCAGCCGGACGCCCCCGGCCTCACACGTACTCCGTCCCCAGCACCGGCTCCCCCCGCGACAACTGCATCGCCGACATCGGCAGCCCGGCCCGAGCCGAGACGTGCCGCTCCCGAGGAGCCTCCAACGGCTCCCGGGCCACCACCTGACCGCCCCGCACCAGCTCCACCTGCAGCTCCCGCCCCGCCAGCTCCTCCGGCACCGCCCCGGTGCCGATCACCTCGGCCTCGGCGACCCCGTGCCCGTCGACCCGGCGCGCCGCCCACTTCCTGCCCCCCACCGACGACTTCGCACCCAGCGACTTCTTCGCCACCGGCACCAGCGGAGCACCCGCGTCCCCCGACCCGCCTGCCCGGGCCACCAGCTTGTAGACCATCGAGCACGTGGGGTGCCCGCTCCCGGTCACCAGCTGCGTGCCGACCCCGTACGCGTCCACCGGTGCGGCCGCCAGCGAGGCGATGGCGTACTCGTCCAGGTCCGAGGTCACCACGATCTTCGTGCCCGTCGCCCCCAGCTCGTCCAGCTGCTGCCGCACCCGGTGCGCGACCAGCAGCAGGTCCCCGGAGTCGATCCGTACGGCCCCGAGCTCGGGGCCCGCGATCTCCACCGCCGCCCGCACCGCCTCGGACACGTCGTACGTGTCGACCAGCAGCGTCGTGCCCCGCCCCAGCGAGTCCACCTGCGCCCGGAACGCGTCCCGCTCGGTGTCGTGCAGCAGGGTGAAGGCGTGCGCGCTGGTGCCCACGGTCGGGATCCCGTAGCGGAACCCGGCCGCCAGGTCGGAGGTGGCGTCGAATCCGCCGACGTACGCCGCTCGCGCCGAGGCCACGGCCGACAGCTCGTGCGTCCGCCGCGCCCCCATCTCGATCAGCCGGCGCCCCCCGGCGGCGGCCGACATGCGCGAGGCGGCGGCCGCGATCGCGGAGTCGTGGTTGAGGATGGAGAGGATCACCGTCTCCAGCAGCACGCACTCGGCGAAGGAACTCTCCACCCTCAGGATCGGCGAGCCCGGGAAGTACACCTCGCCCTCCGGGTAGCCCCAGATGTCGCCGCTGAAGCGGTAGCCCGCCAGCCATTCGAGGGTCGGCTCGTCGACGATGTCCTGCTGGCGCAGGAAGCCGATGATCTCGTCGTCGAAGTGGAAGTTCTCCACCGCGTCCAGCACCCGGCCGGTGCCCGCGACGACCCCGTACCGCCGCCCCTCGGGCAGTCTGCGGGTGAACGCCTCGAAGACGGAGTGCCGGCCGGCGGTGCCCGCCTTGAGGGCCGCCTGCACCATGGTCAGCTCGTACTGGTCGGTGAAGAGCGCGGTCGACGGAACGCCGACCCGTCGCCCGAGGTCCGCTGAGTTCATGGCTGGGATGCTACCCCCTATTCGTCAAAGTGACGAGATGTGGGGCCGGTTTGTGCGCCCGGGCCGCTCGGGTGGCAGCATGGGACAGGTGAGCGTTGCTACCCCCGTAGAGATCGAACGTCCTGATTCGGCCGAGGAGACCTTCGCGGTCCCCGAGCCGGACGTCCCGTGGGTGACGCTCGTCCACAACGACCCGGTCAATCTCATGAGTTATGTGACCTATGTCTTCCAGGCCTACTTCGGCTACTCCAAGGACAAGGCGCACAAACTCATGCTCGACGTGCACCAGAAGGGCCGCGCCGTCGTCTCCAGCGGGAGCCGCGAGGAGATGGAGCGCGACGTCCAGGCCATGCACGGCTACGGGCTGTGGGCCACCCTCACCCAGGACCGCAACTAGCGTCCTCGCCGCCGTACGCACCCCCTGCCCCGTTTCGACCCACCATCGGAGAATCCATGGCCGGCCACTTCGAGGCCACCCCGGGCGGCGGCGCGGCCGTCGCGCTCGACGAGGTCGAGATCTCGATCCTGCGCTCCCTCGCCGTGCAGCTGCTCGAACTGATCGGCCCGGGCGACACGCCCGCCGACGGCGAGGACCCGCTCGCCGCGCTCTTCGCCGAGGGGCCCAGCAAGCCGCCCTCGGACCCGGCCCTGGCCCGGCTCTTCCCCGACGCGTACGGGGGTCCCGACGGGCCCACCCCCGAGGGCAGGTCGCAGGAGGAGCTGCGGGAGCTGTCCGCCGAGTTCCGCCGCTTCACCGAGACCGACCTGCGCTCCCGCAAGCGCGAGGACGCCCTCGCCGTCGTCCGGACGCTGGACGCGCTGTCGCCCGCCGGGGGCGGCGGAGCCGTACTCACCCTCACCGCCGAGGAGTGCCGCGCCTGGCTCGGCTCGCTCAACGACCTGCGCCTGACCATCGGCACCCGGCTGGAGGTCTCCGACGAGGGCGAGGGTGAGGAGGCCTCGCTCTACCGGCTCCCCGACAGCGACCCGCGCAAGCCCATGGTGATGGCCTATCTCTGGCTCGGCGCGCTGCAGGAAACGCTCGTCGAGACACTGATGCCGTAGTCGTTCCGCGCCGCCCCCCCGGGCGTACTCCGTTCGCTCGGCGGAGGCTCGGATCCGACCGCCCCGGACCATCCCCCCGTGGCCCCCGGTGTCCACCATGCGGTCCCTCCCGTACCACCCACCGGTACGCGAGGGCCCGCATGCCTATCCTGGCGCCATGCTGACCATCACCCAGGCGCTCCACGACCAGATCGTCGCCCACTCCCGCGCCGACCACCCCGACGAGGCGTGCGGCGTGGTGGCGGGCCCGGCCGGAACGGGGCGCCCCGAGCGCTTCATCCCGATGCTCAACGCCGCCCGCTCGCCCACGTTCTACGAGTTCGACTCCGGCGACCTCCTCAAGCTCTACCGCGACATGGACGACCGCGACGAGGAGCCCGTGGTCATCTACCACTCGCACACGGCGACCGAGGCCTACCCCTCCCGCACCGACGTGACGTACGCCAACGAGCCCGGCGCCCACTACGTCCTGGTCTCCACCGCCGACACCGACGGCGCCGGCCCCTTCCAGTTCCGCTCGTACCGGATCGTGGACGGCGAGATCACCGAGGAGGACGTGCAGGTCGTCGAGGCGTACTGAGGCCTGCCGATTCCCCCGGGCCCGCGTAGCCGCCGCACGGGTCTGGCACACTGCACCCGAGACCCGACCACAGGGCAGCAGGAACCAGGAAGCCGGTGCGAATCCGGCACGGTCCCGCCACTGTGACCGGGCCCCCTCCCGTACGGACGACTCCCCAGCGGACGACTCCGTACCGGAGGGCGCGCCCGGAAGCCAGGAACTGGCCCGCTGCCTTCTCGCATCGACCAGGGGACGCGGAAATCCCCCGGAGAGGCCCCGCCATGTCCTGGCGCACCCCCGCGCTCATAGCCGCCGCCGTGCTGCTCCCGCTCGCCCTCACCGCCTGCTCCACCCCGGACGGCGACAACGCCGGCACCGGGAACGGCGCCACGGCGAAGAGCGACGGCTTCCCGTACACCGTCACCAACTGCGGTGTCACCACCACGTACAAGGCCCCGCCGAAGCGCGTGGTCACCATGAACCAGCACGTCACCGAGATCATGCTGGAACTGGGCCTGACCGAGTCCCTCGCCGGCACCGCCTACCTCGACGACAAGGTCCTGCCGAAGTACGCGAAGGACTACGCGTCCGTCCCGGTCATCGCCAAGGAGTACCCCTCCTACGAGCAGGTCCTCGCCACCGGCCCCGACTTCGTCTACGGCGGCTACAGCAGCGCCTTCACCGCGGGCGACGGCCGCAGCCGCGAGGCGTTCGAGAAGTCCGGCATCGGGACCCGGCTCAACACCGAGAGCTGCGCCAAGACCGACACCCCGATGGAGACCCTCTACGAGGAGATCCGCGAGGTCGGCCGCACCTTCGGCGTCCCCGACCGCGCCGAGGCCTGGATCAAGCAGGCGAAGGCCGACAACGCGGCGACCGCCGAGAAGCTGGCGGACCTGAAGCCGCTCCCCGTCTTCGTCTACGACAGCGGCGACAAGACCGCGTTCACCGCGGGCGGCAAGGGCATCGGCAACGAGCTGATCGAGCGGGCCGGCGGCACCAACATCTTCGCCGACCTCGACAAGTCCTTCGGGGACGCCTCCTGGGAGAACGTCGTCGCCCGCAGGCCCGAGGCGATCGTGATCTACGACTACGGCGCCACCACCGTCGAACAGAAGAAGAAGCGCCTCCTCACCGACCCGGCCCTCGCCGACGTCCCCGCCATCAAGAACAAGCGCTTCGCGGTCATGCCGCTCTCCGACGCGGTCCTCGGCGTCCGCGTCCCCGCCGCCGTCGGGAAACTCGCGGCCCAGCTCCACCCGGCGGCCACCACCTCGTGACCTGCCGCACCCCCGCACCGCGGCGGCTGCTGCGCTACACCCTGGTCGTCGGCGTCCTCGCCGGCCTCCTCGCAGCCGCCGTGGTCGCCGCCCTCGCCCTCGGCTCCGTCCGCATCCCGCCCGGCCAGGTGATCGACATCCTGACCGGCCGGGCGGACGCGAGCCCCTTCCGCACGATCGTCCTGGACGTCCGGCTGCCCCGGGTCCTGCTCGGCATCGTCGTCGGCGCCGGACTCGCCGTCATCGGCACCGTCCTCCAGGCCCTAGTACGCAACCAGCTGGCCGACCCGTTCCTCCTCGGCGTCTCCTCCGGCGCCTCCACCGGCGCGGTCCTGGTGATCGTCCTCGGCATCGGCGCCACCCTCGCCACCACCGTCACGATCCCCGCCGCCGCCTTCGCCGGCGCCCTGCTCTCGCTGCTGCTCGTCTACACCCTGGCGCGCGGCGGGGGAGGCCTCACCACCAACCGGCTCGTCCTCGCCGGGGTCGCCGTCTCCTACATACTCTCCGCCTTCACCAGCCTGATCCTGGTCACCTCCGCCCGCGCCGACCACCTCCAGGAAGTCCTCTACTGGACCCTCGGCGGCCTCGGCGCGGCCCGCTGGGACATGCTCGCGCTCCCCACGGTCACCCTGGTCGCCGGTACGGCCGTACTCCTCACCCTGGCCCGCCCGCTCGACCTGCTCCTGGTGGGGGAGGAGGGCGCGACCGTCCTCGGCCTGGACACCGCCCGCTTCCGGGCCGCCGTCTTCGTCCTCGCCTCGCTGATGACCGGGGCGCTCGTCGCGTACAGCGGGGCGATCGGCTTCGTCGGCCTGATGGTCCCGCACATGGCCCGGATGGCGGTCGGCGCCTCGCACCGCGCGCTGCTCCCGGTCGTGGCGCTCGGCGGGGCGGTGTTCCTGGTACTCGCCGACCTGGCCGCCCGGACGCTCGCGGCCCCGCAGGACATCCCGGTGGGCGTGCTCACGGCGCTGACCGGGGGCCCGTTCTTCCTGTGGATGCTGCGCCGCCGCCCCGAGGGAGCACCCGCATGAGGCTGTCACTTCCCGAGGGAGCCCGCCCGTGACCACCCTGCGCACCGAGGGCCTCTCGTACGGCATCGGCGAAGGCCGCCACCTCGTCGACGCCGTCGACCTCACGGCCGCCGACGGCGAGACCGTCGGCCTGGTCGGCCCCAACGGCAGCGGCAAGACCACGCTCCTGCGCTGCGTCTACGGCACCCTGCGCCCCACCCACGGCCGCGTCCTCCTCGACGGCGACGACCTCGCCGCACTCCCCGTGAAGGCCCGCGCCCAGCGCATCGCCACCGTCCCGCAGGACGGCCACGCCGGGTTCGAGCTCACCGTCGGCCAGGTCGTCGCGATGGGCCGCGCCCCGCACAAGCGGTTCTGGGAGCCGGACAACGCCGCCGACACCGCACTCGTCACCGAGGCACTGGAGCGGGTGGGGGTCGCCGCACTCGGACCCCGTACGTTCGCCTCCCTCTCCGGCGGCGAACGCCAGCGCGCCCTGGTCGCCCGCGCCCTGGTCCAGCAGCCCTCGCTCGTCGTCCTGGACGAGCCGACCAACCACCTGGACATCCGCTACCAGCTGGAGATCCTCTCCCTGGTCCGCGACCTGGGCACCACCAACCTCCTGGCGCTGCACGACCTGAACCTCGCCGCGTACTACTGCGATCGCCTGTACGTCCTCAAGGGCGGCCTGGTCGTCGCCTCCGGCATCCCGGAGGAGGTCCTCACGGCCGAACTGCTGGGCGACGTCTACGGCGTCGCGGCCGAGGTCACCACCCACCCGAAGACGGGCGCCCCCACGGTCGTCTACCTCCCGGAGGACCACACCAGGCGACCCGAGTCCATATAGTGGTCGCTCAGCATCCATCATGTGGGATCACACTCGGGTTTCCGGACCGGGAATCGATACGATGCCCGCATGGTTCCCCATGACGTGAGCAACAGGACGCCGGGCACGCTGCTCGTCGCGCGGCTGCACGTCGACCTGTGCAGGCTCAAGAGCGCGATCTGTCCGCGGCCCGCAGCCTGCCCGTGAGCCGCACGGCCTGAGCCACGATCCGCGCGAGCCCCACCCGTACACACCCCCTGCGCGGGGGAAGAAACGCGCGCCCCACGCCACCTCCCCGCTTTCGACAGGAGCCCACGCCATGGCCATCGAGGTCCGCATCCCGACCATCCTCCGCACCTACACCGACGGCGCCAAGGCCGTCGAAGGCAACGGGGACACCATCGCCGACCTCTTCGCCGACCTGGAGAGCCGCCACACCGGCATCCGTGAGCGACTCGTCGACGGCGCGAACGGCGAACAGCTCCGCCGCTTCGTGAACGTCTACCTCAACGACGAGGACGTCCGCTTCCTCGACGGCATCTCCACCAAGCTCAGCGACGGCGACAACGTCACCATCCTCCCGGCCGTCGCCGGCGGCATGCGCTGATGCGGTACGACTCCCCGCTGGCGGCCGTGGGGAACACCCCCCTCGTCCGCCTCCCGCGGCTGTCCCCCTCCGAGGACGTCCGCATCTGGGCCAAGCTGGAGGACCGCAACCCCACCGGCTCGATCAAGGACCGCCCCGCGCTCCACATGGTCGAACAGGCGGAGAAGGACGGCCGGCTGACACCGGGCTGCACCATCCTGGAGCCCACCAGCGGCAACACCGGCATCTCGCTCGCCATGGCGGCCAAGCTCAAGGGCTACCGCATCGTCTGCGTCATGCCGGAGAACACCTCGCAGGAGCGGCGCGACCTGCTCGCCATGTGGGGCGCCGAGATCATCGCCTCCCCGGCCGCGGGCGGCTCCAACACCGCTGTCCGCGTCGCGAAGGAGCTCAGCGCCGAGCACCCGGACTGGGTGATGCTCTACCAGTACGGCAACCCGGACAACGCGGGCGCCCACTACGCCACCACCGGCCCGGAGATCCTCACCGACCTCCCGTCCATCACGCACTTCGTGGCAGGCCTCGGCACCACCGGCACCCTCATGGGCGTCGGCCGCTACCTCCGCGAGAACCGCCCGGGCATCCAGATCGTCGCCGCCGAACCGCGCTACGACGACCTGGTCTACGGCCTCCGCAACCTCGAAGAGGGCTTCGTCCCCGAGCTCTACGACGCCTCGGTCCTCACCACCCGCTTCTCCGTCGGCTCCGCCGACGCGGTCACCCGCACCCGCGAACTCCTCCAGCAGGAGGGCATCTTCGCGGGCGTCTCCACCGGCGCCGCACTCCACGCGGCGATCGGCGTGGGCAACAAGGCGGTCAAGGCGGGGAAGAGCGCCGACATCGCCTTCGTGGTGGCGGACGGCGGCTGGAAGTACCTGTCGACCGGCGTCTACACGGCAGAGACGACGGAGGCGGCGATCGAGACACTGCAGGGCCAGCTCTGGGCGTAGGCGTCCTTCGTCCCGCCCGGGCACCACTCCAGCCCGCCCGGCGTTCGAGGACGTCTCTGCAGCCCGCCCGGCGATCGAGGGGCGGGGCCCGGGGCAGTGCCCCGAAAGGCCCCGCCCCTCACCCGGTCCCCAACCCCCGCACCCGCTCCCACAGCTCCGCATCCACGGCCCCCACCCGCCGCCGGAACCCCGTCAGCCGGACCTCCCGCAGCTCATCCGTCTCCAGGAAGCTCTGCCGCCCCCGCTGATCCCCCACCGCCCCCGCGGGCAGCGCGATCACCCCGGGCCGCTCCTCGTGGTGCTTGCTGGTGATCTTGGCGACGAGCGCCGTGCGCCCCCGGCCCCGCCCCCGTACGGAGAGGACCAGGCACGGCCGGTCCTTGGACCCGGGCCCGTCCTCGTACGGCACATCGGCCCACCACACCTCACCCGCCCGCGGCGTACGCCCGTCCCCGCGCCCCGCCGGACCCGAAGGCCGCGACGGCGGCCGGGTCGACCCCACCGGCTGCCGCGGCCGCCGCGACCGGGGCCCCCGGTCCGAGCGCCCCCGCCCGTCCACCACCGCGGCGACGAGAGCCAGCAGAACCACGGCGACCAGCGCCACCCACCAGAACGTGTCCATCCCCCGACCGTACCGGCGGCCGACGGGCGCCCCTCCCGCGCCGGACGCCGCGCCCGGGCCCCACCGTGGACGCGCTTCCATCGAACCGGTGACAGAGCAGGTGAGTTCCCCCACAACGGCAGGCGGCAGAGGAGCGACGCGGAGTTTTGCGCCTTACGCTCGACAAACCGCAAAACGTTCCGGCAGGAATTGCACGACCCCTTCCGCACGAACCCTCCCCGTTCCCACGTCTCGGAGGTTCACGCTCCATGAAGCTCACCGTCGTCGGCTGCTCCGGCTCGTTCCCGTCCCCGGGTTCGGCATGCTCGAGCTACCTCGTAGAGGCCGACGGCTTCCGGCTGCTCCTCGACATGGGCAACGGCGCCCTCGGCGAGCTGCAGCGCCACGTCGGTCTCTACGACCTCGACGCGATCTTCCTCAGCCACCTCCACGCCGATCACTGCATCGACATGTGCGCGTACTTCGTCGTGCGCTACTACCGCCACGACGGCGCCCGCCCCATCCCCCTCCCGGTCTACGGACCCGAAGGCACCGAGCAGCGCCTGACCACCGCCCATGCCGACACCCCCTCCGACCGGGCGATGAGCGAGGTCTTCGACTTCCACACGCTCAAGGCGGACTCCTTCGAGATCGGCCCCTTCTCGGTCGTGACGGAGAAGCTCCGCCACCCCGTCGACACCTTCGGCATCCGGATCGAGCACGGCGGCTCCACCCTCGCCTACTCCGGCGACACGGGGACCTGCGACGCCCTGGAGGAGCTGGCCCGGGACGCGGACCTGTTCCTGTGCGAGGCGTCGTTCGTCGACGGCAAGGAAGACATCCCCGACCTGCACCTCAACGGCCGGGAGGCCGGCGAGGCCGCCGCCCGCGCGGGCGCCCGCCGACTCGTCCTCACCCACATCCCGCCGTGGACGGACGCTGACCGCAACCTCGCCGACGCGCAGACGGTCTACCCGGGGCCGGTGGAACTGGCCGCGCCGGGAGCGGTGTACGAGTTCTGAGTACGGGTCCGGTCCCGGATACGACGCAACCCCCGCCTTCCGAGAGGGAAGGCGGGGGTTCCGTGTGTACGGGCTACGGCGGCTGAGGGCTACTTCGCCTCGGCCTTCTGCAGCTCGGCCAGCTCCTCGTCCGACTCCCGGCCCGGGGTCGGGAGGTTGAACTTGGTGATCGCGAAGCGGAAGACCACGTAGTAGACCACCGCGAAGCAGAGGCCGACCAGAACCAGCAGCCAGGGCTTCGACGCGATGCCGAGGTTCAGCAGGAAGTCGACCAGGCCCGCGGAGAAGCCGAAGCCGTCCTTCATGCCGAGCGCCCAGGTCAGGGCCATCGACACACCGGTCAGCACCGCGTGGATCGCGTACAGCACCGGGGCGATGAACATGAACGTGAACTCGATCGGCTCGGTCACACCGGTGACGAACGAGGTCAGCGCGAGGGAGAACATCATGCCGCCGACGACCTTGCGGCGCTCCGGACGGGCACAGTGGACGATCGCGAGGCAGGCCGCGGGCAGCGCGAACATCATGATCGGGAAGAAGCCGGTCATGAACTGTCCGGCGTTCGGGTCACCGGCCAGGAAGCGGGCGATGTCACCGTGGGCGCCGTTGTACTCGCCCGCCTGGAACCACGGGAAGGAGTTGAGCAGGTGGTGCATGCCGACCGGGATCAGCGCACGGTTGGCGACACCGAAGATGCCCGCGCCGACCGCTCCCGAGCCGACGAGCCACTCACCGAAGTTGTGCAGACCGGCGCCGAGCACCGGCCAGATCAGACCGAAGACGATACCGATGAGCAGACCCGCGAAGGCGGAGAGGATCGGGACCAGACGGCGGCCGCTGAAGAAGCCGGCCCAGTCGGGCAGCTTCGTCCGGTAGAACTTCTGGTACAGCAGGGCCACGACTATGCCCATCACGACACCACCGAGGACACCGGCGTTGACGGGGGCGTCGCTCATCACGATCTTGCCGTCGGCCACGCTCGCGACCTGGGGCAGGTTGCCGTCCGTGAAGGTGGCGAGCACCTTCTGGAAGACCAGGTAACCGGTGACGGCGGCCAGGGCGGTCGAGCCGTCCGACTTCTTCGCGAAGCCGATGGCGATACCGACGGCGAACAGCAGCGGCATGTTGTCGAGAATGGCGCCACCGCCCGCGGCCATGTAGCTCGCGAGCTTCGTGATGAAGGTCGGGAACGAATCGCGCCCCAGCATGTCGCCGTTGCCGAGGCGGACCAGGAGCGCGGCGGCCGGCAGCACGGCGACCGGCAGCATGAGGCTGCGGCCGATGCGCTGCATGACGGCCATCGCGCCGGCGCCCTTCTTCTTCTCGGCCGCGGGTGCGGTCTCAGCCGTGGTCATCAACATCCTCCATGGGGCACGGTGCCGCCCGGGTCATTGATGCGGGGAGGCGGCGACTCGACAGACGCGGCAGACAGCCGTGGTCTGGACCACTCAGTGGTGTAGACCAGTTTTAGCACGGTGAGGGTTAGATAAGGAACCTGCAATTCCCTGTTGATTCGCGGTAGCAGACCCAGCACGTTCGGTGACACGCAGAAGGCCCCCGGACCAGGCGGTCCGAGGGCCTTGCGCGACCGGGCTGGAACCCGGGCGGCCTGCTACTTCGTCAGATCCTTCTCGATCTCCTTCTCGATCTCCTCCGGTTCCCGGCCCGGAGTCTTGAGGTCGAACTTGGTGATCGCGAAGCGGAAGACGATGTAGTAGATCACGGCGAAGCACGCGCCGATCGGGATGATCAGCCACGGTCTTGTATCCAGATGCCAGTTGACGACGTAGTCGATCAACCCCGCCGAGAAGCTGAACCCGGCATGCACCCCCAGCAGCCAGGTGATGCCCATCGAGGCCCCGGTGAGCACCGCGTGCACGCCGTACAGCAGCGGCGCGACGAACATGAACGAGAACTCGATCGGCTCGGTCACGCCCGTGACGAACGACGTCAGCGCCACCGACACCATCAGACCGCCCACCTCCTTGCGGCGCTCGGGCCGCGCGGTGTGGGTGATCGCCAGGGCCGCGGCGGGCAGGCCGAACATCATGATCGGGAAGAAGCCCGAGGTGAACTGGCCGGCCGACGGGTCCTCGGCGAAGAACCGGGAGATGTCGCCCTGGACGGTCGCGCCGTCCGCCCCGGTGAACTCGCCCGCCTGGAACCAGAAGAACGTGTTCAGGAACTGGTGCATGCCGATCGGGATCAGCAGCCGGTTCGCGAAGCCGAAGATCGCCGCGCCCCACGAGCCGAGGTCGATGAGCTGCTTGGAGAACCAGGTCAGCCCGTCACCCACCGGCTGCCACAGAAGCCCGAACAGCACGCCCAGAATCACGCAGAGGAACGCCATCAGGATCGGCACCAGGCGCCGGCCGTTGAAGAAGCCGAGCCAGTCCACCAGCTTGGTGCGGTGGTAGCGCTGCCAGACCACGGCGGTCAGCAGGCCGATCAGGATGCCGCCGAGGACGCCGGGGTTCTGCGGCTCGCCGTCGGGCAGCTCGTCCGTCACCGTGCCGTCCATGGGGAAGGCCGCGAGGACGCCCCGGTAGACCAGGAAGCCGACGACGGCCGCGAGCGCGGTGGAGCCGTCCGCCTTCTTGGCGAAGCCGATGGCCACACCGATGCAGAAGAGGAGCGGCAGGCCGACCTGGCCGTCGAGAATCGCGGTCCCGCCGTTGAGCAGGACCTTGGAGGTCTTGTCCCAGAAGGCGCCGTGCAGATAGGAGGCGGACAGGTTGCCGAGGCTGACGAGCAGACCCGCCGCAGGGAGGACGGCCACCGGGAGCTGGAGGCTGCGGCCGACCTTCTGCAAGCCCTGCACCGGCCCGTTCCACCATTTTGGCTGCGGTGCCGCAGCGGCGCTCGAACTCATCGGCATCCTTCCGGAACAGGCCACGTTTGGCGGTCGTCGGAAACTGGTGTAGACCAGTCGCGTCACGGTCCGGGGCCCGCCCCGAAGTCAGGGCACCGGTGATCGTTATCTTTGGCGATAGTCCGGTTACCCGCCCGCGAAGTTGGGCCAACCGTGCGTTACCGTGACGAAACGGACCCGCAGCGGGCGTTCCGTCTGCACGCGAAAACCAGGGAGAAGGCATGGCCACCAAGGCTGAGAAGATCGTCGCCGGGCTCGGCGGCATCGAGAACATCGACGAGATCGAAGGCTGCATCACCCGCCTCCGTACCGAGGTCCACGACGCCAGCAAGGTCGACGAGGCCGCCCTGAAGGCCGCCGGCGCCCACGGCGTCGTCAAGATGGGCACCGCGATCCAGGTCGTCATCGGCACCGACGCCGACCCCATCGCCGCCGACATCGAAGACATGATGTGACCGGCTGACACCCCGCCGGACACCGCGGGCCCCCGGGGCCCGCACCCGCAGGCCCTTGAGGCCCGCACCCACAGGCCTCGCACCTCACCGGTGGCGGGGCCTGTGCCGTACCCGGACCCACGCTCCGCCCGGGTCCACCGCACCCGAACGGACCCACTGCCGCCAACGGATAAAGTCGGCCCCATGTCTCGCATCGACGGCCGAACCCCCGAACAGCTCCGCCCCGTCACCATCGAACGCGGCTGGAGCAAGCACGCCGAGGGCTCAGTCCTCATCTCCTTCGGCGACACCAAAGTCTTCTGCACCGCCTCCGTCACCGAAGGCGTCCCGCGCTGGCGCAAGGGCAGCGGCGAGGGCTGGGTCACCGCCGAGTACTCCATGCTGCCCCGCTCCACCAACACCCGCGGCGACCGCGAAGCCGTACGCGGCAAGATCGGCGGACGCACCCACGAGATCAGCCGCCTGATCGGCCGATCGCTCCGCGCGGTCATCGACTACAAGGCGCTCGGCGAGAACACCATCGTCCTGGACTGCGACGTCCTCCAGGCCGACGGCGGCACCCGCACGGCCGCCATCACCGGCGCGTACGTCGCCCTCGCCGACGCCGTCGCCTGGGCTCAGGGCAAGAAGATCGTCAAGGCCGGCCGCAAGCCGCTCACCGACACCGTCGCCGCCATCAGCGTCGGCATCGTCGACGGCACCCCGCTCCTCGACCTCTGCTACGAGGAGGACGTCCGCGCCGAGACCGACATGAACGTCGTCTGCACCGGCGACGGCCGCTTCGTCGAGGTCCAGGGCACCGCCGAGGGCGCCCCGTTCGACCGCAAGGAACTGGGCTCGCTCCTGGACCTGGCCACCGCGGGCTGCGTCGACCTGGCAGCACTCCAGCGTGACGCACTCGCAACCACGCAGAACGCGTAACGACTCACCCTCCCCGGGTAAAGAAGCAACCAAATAAGCACGCCACAGCGTCGTTACGAGCACGGGCGCACGGGTCGAACCGTGCGCCCGTCCGCGTACCGATCCCCGGGGAGGGACCGCACCATGGCTTCGCGCCGCCACCAACGCCTCGCACTCGCCACCGCCGCCACCTTGCTCACGCTGACCACGGCCGCCGGCTGCGCCGGCCTCGACAAGGCCCTCGACTGCGTCCGCACCGCCGACGCCGTCGCCACCAGTGTCGGCAACCTCCAGAGGGCCGTCTCCAGCGCCTCCGAGGACATCACCCAGGCATCGGAAGCGCTCGACGACATCGACCGCGAGCTCAAGAACCTCGACGACACCACGGACAACGCCGACCTCTCCAAGGCGGTCGACGACCTCCAGGCGGGCGTCAAGAGCGTGCGCCAGTCCATCGAGAGCGGCGACGCCACCCCGGACATCACCCCGGTGACGAACGCGGCGACGGAGATCGGCAAGGTCTGCTCGCCGTAGGGTCCACCGGCGCGGCCCCGCCATAATCGGTGCATGACGCGCCTGATCCTCGCCACCCGCAACGCCGGGAAAATCACCGAACTGCACGCCATCCTCGCCGACGCGGGACTCGACCACGACCTCGTCGGCGCGGACGCGTACCCGGACATCCCCGACGTCAAGGAGACCGGCGTCACCTTCGCCGAGAACGCGCTCCTCAAAGCCCACGCCCTGGCCCGGGCCACCGGTCACCCGGCGATCGCCGACGACTCGGGCCTCTGCGTCGACGTCCTCGGCGGCGCCCCCGGCATCTTCTCGGCCCGCTGGTCCGGCACCCACGGCGACGACAAGGCCAACCTCGACCTGCTCCTGGCCCAGCTCGGCGACATCGCCGACGCCCACCGCGGCGCGTACTTCACCTGCGCCGCCGCGCTGGCCCTCCCCGACGGCACCGAACGCGTCGTCGAGGGCCGCCTGAACGGCACCCTGCGCCACACCCCGTCCGGCGGATACGGCTTCGGCTACGACCCGATCCTCCAGCCCGAGGGCGAGACCCGCACGTGCGCGGAGCTGACCCCGGCGGAGAAGAACGCCATCAGCCACCGCGGCAAGGCGTTCCGGGCGTTGGTGCCGGTGGTGCGGGAGTTGGTGGGGTGAAGCGTGGATAAGGGGCCGTCCCGCTCGGGACGGCCCCTTATCGTGGGCGTGCGGCCGGTGGGATTCGAACCCACACAGGATTTCTCCCAGATGCCCCTAAAACACCCGCCGATACCAGTTTGGCCACGGCCGCGCAGCAGAACTCAGCTTACTGCCCTCTGCGGAGTGAGTGCGGCGGATATCAGGGAGAGGTCCTCAGGGCAGGCCTCGGCCAGCCGCTCCCGTATGTAGCCGTTGCGGGCGCTCACCGGGCCTCACCTTGTGCCGGGGTGCGGAGCCCTCTGCCCCGACCGCGATACGTGTCGGTCGTCGAACGGCAGTTGGGGCAGCGGAGTCGGAGGTTCTCCGGCCGGTTGTTCCGCCAGTCACCGTCGATGTGATCGACCTCAAGTGGCAGAGGCCTTTCCCGCCACGTCAGGCCCGTGCCGCAGAGGGCGCACCTTTCTGCGGCGCCCAGAGCGATCATGGCCCGCTT
The DNA here is from genome assembly GCF_040613515.1 of Streptomyces sp. NPDC006261. Taxonomy (NCBI): domain Bacteria; kingdom Bacillati; phylum Actinomycetota; class Actinomycetes; order Kitasatosporales; family Streptomycetaceae; genus Streptomyces; species Streptomyces sp. NPDC006261. The sequence goes on along the minus strand of NZ_JBEXSI010000005.1, from coordinate 45,022 downwards.
GAGTCGCTGCGACGTATCGATCCCCAGAGCCTTCACACGGCGGCTGATGTGAGTGTGCTGACCTCCGACCACTTCTAGGCCGAGCCGCCGCAGCACTTCGCACATGGTGGTCGAGGAGACCACCGCCGCCTGAAGCACTTCCTTCGTCCAGCGCACACCTTCGCTCTCGAAGTGGCGGGTGTCCACGCCGGGCTTCCGCATGCGGTCACGGACGTACCGCCGCGTCGGACTCCTCGGATCGACCCCGAGCTTCCTCAACGCCTCCGAAAGCGTCCGCGAGGACGCTGCCGCCTCCGCCAGCCGCTCGCGCGTGTACGGGCTGTTCCCCACGTCCCTGCCCCCTCCGCTTCCGGCCGCACGTTCGCGGCCTCGTACGGAGTAACGAACCGTTTATCGGATGGTTACGTCCGGAATGCGGAGGGGGCACTCAAGGGGAAGGCCTCAGAACTTCGGCTCCGGCGACTGCGCGTGGACCAGTTCCGCCGCTTCCTCGTCCGTCTCCACCGACGGCGGGGAGCCGATCAGGGGCTTCTGGGCCGTCTCCTTCATGCACGCGACGGCGATCACGCCGACGAGGGCCGCCGCCATCGCGTAGTACGCGGGCATCAGGTTGGAGCCGGTCCAGCTGATCAGGGCCGTGATCACCAGCGGGGTCGTGCCGCCGAAGATCGACGCGGAGAGGTTGTAGCCCACGGACAGGGACCCGTAGCGGACGTTCGTCGGGAACAGGGCGGGCAGGGCCGCCGACATCGTGCCGAGCATGCAGACCAGGGAGAGGCCCAGCAGCAGCATGCCGGCCGTGATGGGGAGGATGCCGTCGATCCGGATCAGGAGGAACGCGGGGAGGGAGAGGAAGAGGAAGCCCAGCATGCCGGTCATCAGCAGCGGCTTGCGGCCGAAATGGTCGGAGAGCTTGCCGATCTGGGCGATGAACGTCATCAGGAACAGCATCACCGCCAACAGGATCAGCAGCCCGTGCGTCTCGCTGTAGCCGAGCTCGTCGGAGAGGTACGTCGGCATGTACGACAGCAGCATGTAGTCGGTGATGTTGTACGCGCCCACCAGGCAGATGCAGAGGATCAGCGTCGGCCAGTAATGCCGGAAGATCTTGGCCAGATCCCCCTTGGCCGTGGACTCCACGCCGTCCGCCGCCTCGCTGGCGTGCGCCGTGCCGCCCTCCAGTTTCTGGAAGGCCGGGGTCTCGTCCAGGCGCAGTCGCAGGTAGAGGCCGACCAGGCCCAGCGGGCCCGCGACGAGAAAGGGGATCCTCCATCCCCAGGCCTCCATCTGGGCGTCGTTCAGGAGGGCGTACAGGGCCGTCACGAGGCCTGCCGCGCCGACGTAGCCGGCCAGGGTGCCGAACTCCAGGAAGCTGCCGAAGAAGCCGCGGCGCTTGTCGGGGGCGTACTCGGCGATGAACGTGGACGCGCCCCCGTACTCACCGCCCGTCGAGAAGCCCTGGAGCATCCGGAAGAAGATCAGCAGGACCGCGGCCCAGATCCCGATCGTCTCGTGCGAGGGGATCAGGCCGATGGCGAACGTGCCGATCGCCATCAGGATCATCGTCAGCGCGAGGACCTTCTTGCGGCCGATCTTGTCACCCATCGGGCCGAAGAACATGCCGCCGAGCGGCCGTACGAGGAAGGCCACCGCGAAGGTCGCGAAGGAGGAGAGGAGCTGGGTGGTTTCGTTCCCGGACGGGAAGAACACGTGTCCGATGGTGACGGCCAGATAGGAGTAGATGCCGAAGTCGAACCACTCCATGGCGTTTCCCAGTGACGCCGCTTTCACCGCGCGCTTCACCGCGGCGTCGTCCGTGACGGTGATGTCCGTCCGGCGCAGCCGGGGGTTCTTGCGCTTCCGGGCGGCCCGGAAGAGTGCGGGGTGGCGTTTGACCGCTTGGGGGTCGGCCGCCTGGTGGGGGTCGGGGGCCGCCATGGCCGGGTCCTTTCCTAGCAGGGTGTTCCAGGAAAGGCTTCTGCGCGGTCGTGGCGGTCGCAAACCGACTTCATGGTTCGATGCGATGTCCCTCACATGATCGCGCCATCGTTTCGGGGCAGACGTGAGGGCTGACGCGGTCCGGCACGGGCCGGAAACGGTCGTGGAGGGGCTTGGGAGCGTTCCGGGGGCCGGATCCCCGTTCCTGTCCCGTTCCCGTCCCGGCGCGCAGGGGGCGGCGCCCGGTTCGCCCACCCCGGATGGCCCATCCGGGGTGGGTTGGGTGGGGCGGCGGACCGGGCGGTGGGCCCGGAGGTCAGATGCCCAGGTCCCTGATGATCTTGGCCACGTGGCCGGTGGCCTTGACGTTGTAGAAGGCGTGCTCGACCTTGCCGTCCTCGTCGACGACGACGGTGGAGCGGATCACGCCCGTCACCACTTTGCCGTAGAGCTTCTTCTCGCCGAAGGCGCCGTACGCCTCCAGGGTCTCCTTGGACGGGTCGCCGACCAGCGTGACCTTCAGGTTCTCCTGCTCGCGGAACTTCGCGAGCTTCTCCGGCTTGTCGGGGGAGACGCCGATGACGTCGTATCCGGCGCCCGCCAGGACGTCGAGGTTGTCCGTGAAGTCGCAGGCCTGCTTGGTGCAACCGGGGGTAAGAGCAGCCGGGTAGAAGTAGACGATGACCTTGCGGCCCTTGTGGTCCGCGAGCGAGACCTCGTTGCCGTCGGCGTCGGGAAGGGTGAAGGCGGGAGCGGGGTCGCCGGGCTTGAGTCGCTCGCTCATGTGGTTCTCCTCGGGTGGTGCACGGGTCGGACGGGACCGAGCGTAATAGGGGTGCCGCCGGGTGTGCGGGGGTTCGAGCTGACAGACTGTCGACGAAGGTTCAGACGAAGGTTTACCGGACACGACCACGGAGGCGGCGCAGTGTCGGATGCCAGGACCCCTGCGCAGATCGAGGCGGACATCATCAGCAGGCGCGAGCAGCTCGCTGTGGTGCTCGACGAGATCGGGGTGCGGGTACACCCGAAGACGATCATCGGTGACGCGAAGGCCAGGGCGGCTCAGACCGTGGACCGCACGGCCGGCCGCGCGTTCGTCACGGTGAATCGCTCGGTGTCACAGGTGAAGGCGCAGTTCGTCGCGGCGGACGGCTCGCCGCGGCTGGAGCGGGTGATTCCCGCCGCGCTGCTGGTGGTGGGTGTGGTGGGGCTGCTCACCGTCTCCAAGCGCCGCCGCGGATGACCGGTCTCCTCCGGGAGGCGCACGGGACGCACGGGCCGCACGGCCCCCTCGGGCGTGCGCGCCGGTGCGGTGACGGTAGGTTGCGGGCGTGAGCGAGAAGACCCACGACGATGACAAGCTGCCCATCCGCATGCTGCACGACCGTGTCCTGGTGCGGAACGACACCGCCGAGGGCGAGCGGCGCTCCGGCGGCGGCATCCTGATCCCGGCGACGGCCGCGGTGGGCCGGCGGCTCGCCTGGGCCGTGGTCGTCGCGGTCGGCCAGAACGTGCGGACGGTGGAGCCCGGGGACCGGGTGCTGTACGACCCCGAGGACCGTGCCGAGGTCGAGGTGCGGGGTGTGGCGTACGTGCTGATGCGCGAGCGCGACCTGCACGCGGTGGCGGCGGACCGGTTCGAGGGTTCGGTGGACTCGACCGGGTTGTATCTGTAGGACGAAATCCGCAGGACGAAGGGCGGAGGCCTGGTGACCATGGTCACCAGGCCTCCCTGCCGTTCCTTGCTACGGTGGAACCACCCCGACGAGACGCGCCGTACCGGGCAGGCAAAGACGACGCACCCGTGTTGGTTCGCGTGTTCGCGTTATCACGCGCTCGCGTGTTGTCGTCGGAGGTTCTCGTGGCCTGGGTTCTGTTGATCGTCGCCGGTCTGCTCGAAGTGGGCTGGTCGATCGGGATGAAGTACACCGAGGGGTTCACCCGGCTCTGGCCGAGCGTGTTCACCGGCCTCGGGATCGTGGCGAGCATGGTGCTGCTGTCGCATGCGGCGAAGACGCTGCCGATCGGTACGGCGTACGGGGTGTGGGTCGGCATCGGCGCGGCCGGTGCGGCGATCCTGGGCATGGTCGTGCTGAACGAGCCGGTGACCGCCGCCCGGATCTTCTTCGTCTGTCTGCTGCTGGTCGCGGTGGTGGGGCTGAAGGCGACCTCCGGGCACTGAGGGTCACTCGCCCGGGTCGCGGGCGCCGCGGACCCCTTCGATGAAGCTGCCGCCGAGGGCTCCCGTATCGCCGTCGCCGTTGTCTCCGTCGGTGCCGCCCTCGGTGCCGGTGCCGGTTCCGCCGTCGCCGGTGTCCCCGGTCGTTCCGCCCCCGTCCGTACCTCCTGTCGCGCCGCCGGTGGTTCCGGTGCCGTCGCCGTTGCCCGGCGGGGCGGGCGAGGCGGGGGCCGAGGGGGCGGTGGTGCCGGCCGTGGTGTCGGCCGGGGCGCTGGGGGAGGTGCTGGACGGCTCGCCGTCCGGGGTGTCCGGTCCGGTGATGGTGTCGGTTCCGTCCTCGCCCGGCTCCTGGGGTTCGTCGGAGCCGGGGGCCGTCTGGAGGTCGAACTCCCGGGCCGGGGAGGAGCGCAGGGCCGCTTCCGTGTAGGCGGCCCAGGTCTCGGCGGGGACGCCGCCGCCGTTGACGCGGTTCAGGCCGAGGGCTCCGTACAGGGGGGTCTGGGTGCCGGAGTCGGGGTCCTGGCCCATCACGGCGACGACGGTCGCGAGGTCGGGGGTGTACCCGGCGAACCAGGCGGCCTTGTCCTCCTCGGCGGTGCCCGTCTTGCCGACGGCGGGGCGTCCCGCGGCCTGGGCTGCGGAGCCGGTGCCGCCCTCGACGACGGAGCGGAGGAGGGCGGTGGTGGTGTCGGCGGCCTCGCGGGTGACGGCCTGTTCGGTCTTCCGGTCGGGCAGCTCGATCTCGGTGCCGTCCTTGGTGACCTTGTCGACGAGGGTGTACGGGCCGTGCCGGCCGTGGTTGGCGAGCGTCGCGTAGGCCTCGGTGAGGTCCAGGACGCTGGCGGTGGCGGGGCCGAGCGCGATGGAGGGGGAGGCGGTGAGGTCGGGGGTGGTCTTCGGGATGCCGAGGGCGACCGCGGTCTCCCGGACCTTCTCGGGGCCGACGTCCTGGGCCATCTGCGCGTAGACGGCGTTGACGGACTTGTCGGTGGCGGTGCGGACGGTGATCTGGCCGTAGTCGACGTCGTCCTCGTTGGCGGGGTCGTATCCGGTGGAGCCCTGGGGGCCCTGGACGGTGCGCTTGTTGGTGCCGTCGTAGTACGTCTCCGGGGTGATGCGCCGGCCGTCCTGGGTGGTGGAGTCGTTGGCGATGGCGGAGGTGAAGACGAACGGCTTGAAGGTGGAGCCGACCTGGTAGTCGCGGCGGGTGGCGTTGTTGACGTACTGCTGGGTGTAGTCGATGCCGCCGTACATCGCGACGACCTCGCCGGTCTCCGGGACGATGGAGGCGCCGCCGACGCGCACGTATCTGTCGGCCTCGCGGTCGCCGCTCCGCTTCTTCGTCACGTTGTCCTTGACCGCCGCGACGAAGGCGTCCTGCTTCTTCTTGTCGAGGGTGGTGGTGATGCGGTGGCCGCCGGTCGCGAGGGTCTTCTCGTCGATGATCCCGTTGCCGGTGAGGTACTGCTCGACGGCCTGCACCAGGTAGCCGCGCTGGCCGGAGAGGCTGGTGGGGGGCTTGGCCTCGCCGGGTACGGGGAACTCGGTCGTCGACCGTTCGCCGGAGTCGAGCCAGTCCTCCTTGACCATGCCGTCCAGGACGTAGTTCCAGCGGTTCAGGGCGGCGGGCTTGCTGTCGGGGTGGGCGACGACGTCGTACGCGCTGGGGGCGTTCAGCAGGGAGGCGAGGTAGGCGGCCTCGGCGGTGGTGAGGTCCTCGACGTTCTTGCCGTAGTACGCCTGGGCGGCGGCCTGGATGCCGTAGGCGTTGCGCCCGAAGTAGCTGGTGTTGAGGTAGCCCTCGAAGATCTGGTCCTTGCTCTGCTCGCGGTTGAGCTTGATCGCGATGAAGAACTCCTTGGCCTTGCGGACGACGGTCCGTTCCTGGCCGAGGTAGTAGTTCTTGACGTACTGCTGGGTGATGGTGGAGCCGCCCTGCTTGCCCTTGCCGGTCGCGGTGTTCCAGCCGGCCCGGAACATGGCCCGTACGTCGACGGCGGGCTGGTTGTAGAAGTCGCGGTCCTCGGCGGCGAGTACGGCCCGCTGGACGGTGGCGGGCACCTGGGAGAGCTTGACCTTCTCCCGGTTCACCTCGCCGTCGCGGGCCAGGACGGTGCCGTCCTTGTAGAGGTAGACGTTGGACTGGGCGTCGGCGCCGGCGTTGGCGGCCGGGATGTCGACGAGCTGGTACCCGGCGAAGAACCCGCCGACGAGCAGCAGGCCGGCCACCAGGACCGACCCGAGGACCATCCGCCAGGTCGGGAGGAGGCGGCGCCAGCCGGTCCGTTGGGGGCGCTTTTCGCGCCCCTTCTTTCCTGGGGCGTTCCCCCGCGCTCCCTGCGCGCCCTCGTCGTCCCCGGGGCTCGCGGAGGCGGCTGAGGGGTCCCGGGGGGCCCAGGTCTGGTGCTCGTCGCTCATGTCGGTGCGGGCTCCTCGGGTGCGGTCGGTGCACCCATAGTGCCCGTTTCGCCGGGAAACCCTCGTATCATCCTCCGATCTCCCCCGTTCTTCCGTACCCGTCGCCCCTCGAAAAGCGGTCGCGGTGGTCTCCGCCGGTGCACTATGGTCGGCCGCTTTGGTGTCCGGAGCGGGGGGCGCGGCTTCCGGCACGGCGGCGGCGGGGGAGAGGGGACGGCGTGCGGCTGTACGCAGTGGTGGCGGCGGGCGGGTTCCGGCGCTACGCCACGTACCGGACGGCGACGGCCGCGGGGGTGTTCACCAACACCGTCTTCGGCTTCATCCTGGCGTACACCTACACAGCCCTGTGGGACGCGCGCCCGCAGCTCGGCGGGTACGACATGTCCCAGGCGCTGGCGTACGTCTGGATCGGGCAGGGCCTGCTGGCGGCCTGCGCCATGATGGGCGGCGGTTTCGAGGACGAGCTGATGGAGCGGATCCGTACGGGGGACATCGCCGTGGACCTGTACCGTCCGGCCGACCTCCAGCTCTGGTGGCTGGCCGGGGACCTGGGCCGGGCGGCGTTCCAGCTGATCGGGCGCGGGGTGGTACCGATGCTCGCGGGGGCGCTCGCCTTCGACATCGCGCTCCCCGGCTCGGCGTGGATCTGGCCGGCGTTCCTCCTCTCCGTCCTGCTGGGCATCGTCGTGAGCTTCGCCGTGCGCTACCTGGTCGCGTTGTCGGCGTTCTGGCTGCTGGACGGGGCGGGGGCGACCCAGATGGCCTGGCTGCTGGGGCTGTTCTTCTTCGGGATGCTGCTGCCGCTGCCGCTCTTCCCCGGGCTGCTGGGCGAGGTGGCCCGGATCCTGCCGTGGTCCTCGCTGCTCCAGATCCCGGCCGATGTGTTCCTCGGCACCTACACGGGGTGCGGGCTGGTGGAGGCGTACGCGTTCCAGGGCGGCTGGGCGGTGGCGCTGCTGCTGGCGGGGCGGCTGCTCCAGACCGTGGCGACGAGGAGGGTGGTGGTGCAGGGTGGCTGAGACGGTGGCGGTGCGGCCCGGCGAGAGCCGGGGAGCGGGCGGCTTCGCGTACGAGGACCGGCCCCGGCTGCTCGAGGGGCTGCGCGCCTACGGGCTGATCGTGGCGATGTGGGTGCGCTCGACGATGGCGTACCGGGCCTCGTTCGTCATGACGACGTGCGGGAACCTCGCGGTGACGGCGTTCGACTTCCTCACGATCGTGCTGATGTTCACGCACGTCGACGCGCTGGGCGGCTACACGCTCCCGGAGATCGCCCTGTTGTACGGGGTGTCGGCGACGGCGTTCGGGCTCTGCGACCTGCTGCTGGGGTCGATGGAGCGGCTGGGCCGCCGGGTACGGGACGGGACGCTGGACACCCTGCTGGTACGGCCGGTCCCGGTGCTGGCACAGGTGGCGGCGGACCGGTTCGCGCTGCGCCGCATCGGGCGGATCCTCCAGGGCCTCGCCGTGCTGGTCTATGCGCTGGCCACCCTGGACATCGCGTGGACGCCGCTGAAGGCGGCGATGCTGCCGGTGATGGTGATCAGTGGGGCGGCGGTCTTCGGGGCGGTCTTCGTGGCCGGGGCGGCGTTCCAGTTCGTCGCGCAGGACGCCTCGCAGGTGCAGAGCGCCTTCACGTACGGCGGGGCGACGCTGCTCCAGTACCCGCCGACGATCTTCGCGAAGGACCTGGTGCGCGGGGTGACGTTCGTGGTGCCGCTGGCCTTCGTCAGCTGGCTGCCCACGCTGTACGTGCTGGACCGGGAGTATCCGCTGGATCTCCCGCAGTGGGTGGCGTTCCTGCCGCCGGTGGTGGCCGTGGGGTTCGGGGCGCTGGCCGGGCTCGCGTGGCGGGCGGCGCTGCGGACGTACCGGAGTACGGGCAGCTGAGGGAAGAGGAGTCGAACATGTTGGACACATCGGTCGGAGCCACGGGGGAGGGCAGGGGGCTGCGTGACGACGGCTTCATCACCCTCGACGGCGTCGAGAAGGTCTTCCAGGTCCGCCGGAAGGCCGGTCTGCTGCGCCGGGAGCGGTATGAGGTGCGGGCCGTGGACGGCATCAGCTTCCAGGTCGCGCGCGGCGAGATGGTCGGCTACATCGGGCCCAACGGGGCCGGCAAGTCGACCACGATCAAGATGCTGACGGGCATCCTCACCCCGAGCGGCGGCCGGCTGCGCGTGGCGGGCATCGACCCGTCCCGGGAGCGTACGAGGCTTGCGCACCGCATCGGTGTGGTCTTCGGCCAGCGGACCACCCTCTGGTGGGACCTGCCGCTGCGCGACTCGTACCGGCTGATGCACCGCATGTACCGCATCCCGGACCGCCGTTACCGGGAGAATCTGGACCGGTGCGTCGAACTTCTCGAGCTGGGCGAGCTGTTGGAGGTTCCCGTACGGCAACTGTCCCTGGGGCAGCGGATGCGGGGCGACATCGCGGCGGCGCTGCTGCACGATCCGGAGGTGCTCTACCTGGACGAGCCGACGATCGGACTCGATGTGATCTCGAAGGCCAGAGTGCGGCAGTTCCTCAAGGAGCTGAACGCGGAGCGCGGGACCACGGTGCTGCTGACGACGCACGACCTGACCGACATCGAGCAGCTGTGCCGCCGGGTGATGGTGATCGACCACGGCCGTCTGATGTACGACGGTTCGCTCGCCGGTCTCCACGAGGTGGGGGAGAGCGAGCGGATACTGGTGGTGGACCTGGAGCGTGAACTCCCGCCGATCGAGCTGACGTCCGGCGGGCCAGGGCCGGGTGCGGGGGCCGGGCCGCTTCTGCGGGTGGTCAAGGTGGAGGGCCCGCGCCAGTGGCTGGCCTTCCCCGCCTCGGCCTCGGCCGCCCCGCTGGTGGCGCGGATCGCGGCGGAGTACCCGCTGATGGACCTGTCGGTGCGGGAGCCGGACATCGAAGCCGTGATCGCGAGGATGTACGAGGCGGCGGCGCCGTGAGGCGTTCCGCGTGAGCCGACGCGTGCGGGTCCTGGTCCTGTACGTCTGTGCCGGGACCGGTTGCGTTCAATAGGGTGCGTGGCATGACAAGTGAACGTCCGGACATGCGTGCCTCCGATGCGGAACGTGAGCGGATCGCCGAGCTGCTGAGGGAGGCCGTGGCCGAGGGCCGGCTGGAGATGGACGAGTTCGAGCAGCGCCTCGAAACGGCCTACACGGCCCGTACGCACGGGGAGTTGGAGCCGCTCGTCCGGGACCTTCCGGCACCCGGCACGGTGGTGGCCCCGGTGGGCTACTCCGCGCCCGCTCCGCTGCGGGGCTCCGCCGCGAACTGGCCCGCGCGGATCGGTGGCACGGCCACCTCCAGGGGCGGGTTCGCCCTGTGGGGCGGCTTCAACCGGAAGGGCCGCTGGACGGTGGGCCGGAAGTTCACCGCGTTCGCGATGTGGGGCGGCGGCGAGATCGACCTGCGCGAGGCGGACTTCGAGGACCGCGACGTCGTCATCCGCTGCGTCGCGATCATGGGCGGCATCCATGTGACGGCCCCGCCGGAGCTGAACGTGGACGTCCGGGGCGTCGGCATCATGGGCGGTTTCGGCGAGGGCCCGAACGAGGAAGGCGAGACGGTGCCGGAGGCCCCGCGCGTACGGATCACGGGTCTGGCGCTGATGGGCGGCGTCGGGGTGGAGCGCAAGCGGACGAAGGCGGAGCGCCGCCGCCTGAGGGAGGCGGCGGAGGCCGAGCGGGAGGTCCGCGAACGGCAGGGGCTGGACGGCCCGGAGAAGGGGCCGGGGGGCGGCGGCCGCAAGGGACTGGGCTGAGCTACCGGCCTCCGTACGTCACGCTTCCCGTCCCCCTCCCGCTACAGCTCGTCGGACTCCGGCGTACCGGCCTGCTCCAGGGACAGCAGGTCGATCCGCTCGCCCAGCGCCCGGTACCCGGCGTCGTTGAAGTGCACGCGGTCGCCGGAGTCGTAGGCCGCGAGCAGCCGGTTCGGGGCGGCGGGGTCGCGGACGGTCTCGTCGAAGTCGACGTACGCGTCGAAGACGGTGCCCGTCCGGATCTGCTCGTTGACCGCGAGCCGTACGGCGTTGCGCTCCGGCGTCCAGGTGCGGTAGCCCTCGAACGGGGTGAGGGTCACGCCGACGACCGTGAGACCGCGGGCCCGTGCCTGGTCGGCGAGGGCACGCAGGCCGGCCACGATGCGCCCGGCGTCGGTCTCCTGCGGGGCCTGCTGGATGTCGTTGATGCCGAGGGCCACGATCACGGTGCGCACCCCGGCGACCGAGAGCGCGTCCCGCTCGAACCGGACGATGCCGGCCTGGCCCGACGAGCCCTGGATGAGGAGCCGGTTGCCCGCGATGCCCGCGTTGGCGACCCCGTACCGGCCGCCCAGCCGGTCCGCGAGGACGTCGGGCCAGCGGGCGTTGGCGTCGGTGGTGGAGCCGCTGCCCGCGGTGAGGGAGTCCCCGATGACGACGACGGTGCCGGGTACGGCTTCGTTGCGGACGTCCACGGCGGTCAGGTAGCGCCAGGTGGTGGTGGACCAGGTGCCGCGGCTGTCGGCCCGGTAGGACGTCTGGTGGCTGTTCGGGTGGTGGGTGACCGGGCCGCCCGGGCGCGGGGTGCGGAGGCTGACCTCGAGGTCGGAGTCGGGCGCGACCGGCACGACGACCGGGTCGCTGACGACCTGCCCGCCCGCCGCGACGGTGATGGTGGTGGCGCCGTCGAAGGTCACCGGGCGGGTGTTGACGGTGGCCTGGTCGACGAGGAGCGGGACGGTGCCGAAGAGGTTGGAGAGCGTGATGCGGGCGGCGTCCCCGCCGACGCTGGTGTGAACGACGTTACGGATGGTGCTGCCGGGGAAGCCGTTGTCGGTGTTCGGCTCCGGGCCGACGGGTGCCGTGGTCCAGGTGGCGATCCAGTTCCCGCCGACGTTGGCGGGCGCGACGGGGTTGCGGGCCGCCGCGTGCGTCTCGGCGGGCGGGGGCGGGGCCTGCCGTTGGCCGGAGAGGAGCGTCGTGCCGAACACGGTGGCTGCGGCGAGTACGGCGGTGCCCGCCAGTAGGGCGATGAGCAGGGCGTACCCCTGGCGCCTGGGCATGTGCGGTGGTTCTCCTTGTGATGATCGTGCTGGTCCCATGATGCGACAGGCCGCGGGGAACTCGACGTGCGGCCCGGGAGTAGGGGAAGTAGGGACAATGCGTACGTCGCGGGGGCGAGGCGTCCGCGGACGGCTGGATCGGCTGGAACGGGCTGGACGGGTGGGACGGGTGGAGCGCATGGGACCGACCGGTTCCGGAGAGCAGGACGCGGTGCAGCAGCCAGGGCAGGACCCGGACCCCGGGGGAGGCGGGTCCGGCACGCGGACCGGGGCCCGTAAGGAGCTGGACCCGGGGGCGTCGGGCGGCCCCGGTGCCGGGACGGCGGGCGGCCCCGGACCCAGCACCGGGAAGGGCGCTGCGCCCGGCCCCGGCCCGCTGGCCTCGTTCGCATACACCGCCGCCGACGAGGAGAAACAGCGCGGCGTCCGGCGCATGAAGCTCACGGCCACCGGCCTCCTTCTGCTCGTCGCTCTGGTCTATGTCCTGGCCACCTGGGCGGAACACTCAGGTGTGAAGGGCTGGCCGGGCTACGTCGCGGCGGCTGCCGAGGCGGGGATGGTGGGCGCTCTGGCGGACTGGTTCGCCGTTACGGCGCTGTTCCGGCGCCCGCTCGGCCTGCCCATCCCCCACACGGCCATCATCCCCACCAAGAAGGATCAGCTAGGACAGTCCCTCGGTTCCTTCGTTGGTGAGAACTTTCTCTCCGGAGACGTCATTCGTGACCGAATTCACGCGCTGGGGGTCGGTCGGAGGGCCGGTGCGTGGCTTGCCGAGCCCGCCCACGCCGACCGGGTCACCGCCGAGTTGGCGACGGCGCTGCGCGGCGCGCTGACGGTTCTGCGGGATTCCGACGTCCAGGCGGTCGTCGGCGAGGCCATCACCCGGCGGGCCAACGCGGCGGAGGTCGGCCCCGGCCTCGGCAAGATGCTGGAGCGGATCGTGGAGGACGGCGGCCACCGCAAGGTCGTCGACCTCGTCTGCGTACGGGCGCACGACTGGCTGGTCGAGCACGGCGACTCGGTGATGGACGCGGTGCAGGGCGGGGCGCCGGGCTGGACCCCGCGCTTCGTGGACAAGCGGGTGGGTGAGCGGGTCTACAAGGAACTGCTGCGGTTCGTCACGGAGATGCGGGACATGCCGGGCCACCCGGCACGCGGTTCCATCGACACGTTCCTCGCCGACTTCGCGGCCGACCTCCGGAGCGACTCCGACACCCGGGCCCGGGTGGAGCGGCTGAAGTCGGAGATCCTGGGCCGCGGCGAGGTGCAGGACGTCATCGCGTCGGCCTGGTCCTCCGTCCGTACGATGCTCCTCGCGGCGGCCGAGGACGAGCGCAGCGAACTGCGGCTGCGGGCCCGCGCGTCCCTGATGTCGCTGGGCGCCAAGCTGGCGGGCGACGAGCGGCTCCAGGGCAAGCTGGACGGCTGGCTGGAGGACGCGGCGGTTTACGTGGTCACGACGTACCGGGCCGAGATCACCTCGCTGATCAGCGAGACGGTGTCGAGCTGGGACGCGGACCAGACGTCGAAGAAGATCGAGGCGCACATCGGCCGTGACCTGCAGTTCATCCGCATCAACGGCACGGTGGTGGGCGCGCTGGCGGGCCTGGCGATCCACACGGTGTCGCGGGCGCTGGGCGGCTGATCCCGCCTCCCGGCCGAGGGTTCCGGGTGCGTACCCGTCCTGTCGTACGGGCACGCACCCGGCTTACACGGGGGAGTTGCCCGGTGGTACGGGCGCGGCGCGGCGGGTGTTCAACGCGGCGCGGACTTCTTCCGGGCCCCGGGGGAGAGGGCCTACGCGCGGCGGGTGACGGCCCAGGAGGCGGCGGCCACGCCACCGGCGACGGCGAAGACGGCGGGCCAGGCGCCGACCTTCCTGGCGAGCGGATGCGACCCGGCGAAGGCGGCGACGTACGCGACGGTCAGCGCGGTGGCCGCACGCGGTCCGGCCTGACGGTTCCATTCGTACGCGGCGAGGGACCCGGCGGCGGCGAGCGCCACCCCGCCGAGCGGACGCTTCCTGGTCCACCGGGCGACGCCGTACCCCCCGACGAGCCCGCTCGCCGCCACCGCCGCTGCCGGAACCTTCGCCATCGCCGCCACCATCGCTTCCATGTCTGTGTACGTGTCTGCGTCTGTGTACGTACGTGTCCCTGCCGAGGCTAACCTCTGGTCCGGCCGTGCCGACGGGGGCCGGCGGGACAGCGGTACGAAGGGGCGGGGCGTCCTATGGGGACGATCACGGTGACCGGCGAGGGCGCGCGCCGGGCACGACGTCCACCTGGACGACCCGGCGGCGGTGTACGGGGAGGTGGCGGCGTTCCTCGCGGAGGTGGGCCCGGCGGCGGTATAAGGTCTGGACCCATTACACGAGGGGGCCTCATGACTGTACGTACGACTGCCCGCAGCGGCATACGCGCAACCACCACCACCGCAACCGGGCTACGCGCCACGGCAGTTGCGATCCTCGCGGTGGCCGCCCTGGTCTCCTGCACCCAGGAGAAGACCGACAGCGGCCTCGGCGCCGAACCGTCCGCAGCGTCCGCCACGGCGTCGCCGTCGGCCGACCCGGTGGAGAACGCCGACCAGGCCGAGCAGGCGGCCGGCGAGGCCACGGAGGAGCCGACCGCGCCCGCCGAGCCGGCCCCCGAGCTCGTACGCGACGCCTTCGCGACACTCCAGGCCACACTGAACGACACCTGTACGCCGGGCGCGGGGGACTGCGCCTACTTCCTCGGCCGGGTCACCCAGGAACTCACGGAGCTGGACGAGGCGATGCGGGCGGACCCGAAGGGGCCCGGCCACTTCAGGCAGCCGCTCGCGGACATGAAGGTCCTGTTCGGCAAGCTGGGCGAGGACCGGTCGACGCCGCACCTGGAGAAGCACTTCTCCGAGATCGTCGGCACCCGCGACGGCATCAACACATGGATGCAGGACCACCCGGACGACTACCGCTGAGGCAGCCGCCGAGCGGCTCTCCGGGGTGCCGCACGCGCACGCACCCCGGAGAGAGAGCCCCTCCTTCACCCCTCCCGCAGGCTCGTGGTCAGTTCGCGCGGCAGCCCGTGGGTGTCGTGGAGGTAGTGGAAGTCCGCCGAACCGGTCCTCCTCCTCGCGCAGCATCCGGAGAACGTAGTCCGGGCACATTTCCTGCGTGTCCTGCCGGAAGTGGTCCAGCGTGTGCCGCACCAGCTCCTCCGGCAGGTCTCCGACACTGCGCGAGGGGGACCGAGATGCCCATGACACAGCGTCTGGGCCGCCGGGCGACGCAGACTGAGCCATCGCCTGGTCGGACCCCGTCACGCCTTCGACGGGCGTCGGCGCGAGCCCGGAAGTTCGGCCCTCCGCACCGTCCTGCACGCCAGCGCGACGACCACCCCCACGCTCCCGAACACCCCGCACCCGACGAAGACCGGCGCGGCCCCCCACACCCCGATGGCCGCCCCGACCAGCGGGTAGCTCATCGGCGCCAGGCCCACCGAGGTGAGCATCACGAGCGAGGTGACCCGCCCCAGGTACGCGGGGTCCGCGGCGGTCTGGACGAGGGCGTTGGCCAGTGTGCCGCAGATGCCCATGGCCAGGCCCACCGCGCCGGCCAGCGCCACGGCGGGCGGCAGTGTGGGGAGCAGGGCGATGGCGGCCGCGCCCGCGCACCCGACGGACAGGGTCCCGGCCAGGGGCAGCCCGGCCCGGGGGAGCCGTCCGGCGACGGTGAGCAGGACGGCCCCCACGGTGGCCCCCGTGCCGAACCCGCTGATGATCCAGCCGTACCCCGAAGGGCCCCAGCCGCGCTCGCCGCTGAGCAGGACCATGCCCACGTTGAGGGTCCCGGTCAGCCCGAGCTCGCTGATGGCGATGACCGCGATGAGCGGGCCGATGAGGCGGTGGCGGCGGAGGTGGCGCAGGCCGCCGAGGAGGTCCTGCCAGGCGCTGGCGGGGGCGGGTGCCTCACTCCGCACGTCCGCCCCCTCACCCCGTACATCCGCCGCATCGGCCACTTCGCTTGTATCCGGCACGTCCAACGGCCGCAGCCGCACGGTCAGCAGGAGCGGGAGCGACCCGGCGAACAGCACCCCCGCCACGGCGAACGCGGCCGGCGCGCCGCCGAGCCCCATGGCCAGGCCGCCGAGCGGCGGGCCGCTGATCTGGCTGACCCGCATCGACAACGTACGCATGCCGGTCACGCGCGCCAGCTGGTCCGGGGCGGTGATGCGCGGCGGGAGCGCCCCGACGGCGGGGACGAACAGCGCGTCGACCGCGCCGAACGCGAGGTGGGCGACCGCGCTTGTCCTGACTACGCGTCAGCTCCCGCGTGGGGGCGCCGACTTAATCCAAACCGAAAGAAAAGTCGCGTCGGGATTCTTGACCGCGACCATCGCGACGGGCAAGGTTCCGGGAGAGCGCTCTCCCATCGCAGTTCCATCTCGAGGAGCCCCCGCATGCCCGCAGTCGGCATATCCCCAGCGGCCCCGGTGTCCCACGGCACCGGCCGCCGTACCCCCGGATCGAGACCAGTGACCCGCGGCGTCGTCGCCGCGATGGCCACCGCTCTGGCCGCCACCCTTCTCGCCTTCGTCCCCGCCGCGAAGGCCGAGGCCGCACCCGTACTGCTCTCCCAGGGCAAGCCGGTCACCGCGTCCAGCGAGGAGAACTACGGCACCCCGGCCACCGCGGCCGTCGACGGCAACGCCAACACCCGTTGGTCCAGCGCCGCTTCCGACCCGCAGTGGATCCGCGTCGACCTCGGCGCGAGCACGAGGATCAGTCAGGTCGTCCTGGACTGGGAGGCGGCCTACGGCAAGGGCTACCGCGTCGAACTCTCGGCCAACGGCTCCGACTGGTCGACCGCCTACCGGACCACCGAAGGCGACGGCGGCACGGACACCCTGAGCATCAACGGTGAAGCCCGTTACGTACAGGTGTACGGCACCGCCCGTGGCACCGGATACGGCTTCTCCCTCTGGGAGTTCAAGGTCTACGGCGAGTCCGGCGGCACCGACGGCCCGCAGCTGCCCGGCGGCGGCGACCTCGGTCCGAACGTGCACGTCTTCGACCCCTCCACGCCCAACATCCAGGCCAAGCTGGACCAGGTGTTCGACCAGCAGGAGTCCTCGCACTTCGGCAACGGGCGGCACCAGTTCCTCTTCAAGCCCGGCACCTACAACAACCTCAACGCCGAGATCGGCTTCTACACCTCGATCTCCGGCCTCGGCCTCAAGCCCGACGACACCACCATCAACGGTGACGTGACCGTCGACGCCGGCTGGTTCAACGGCAACGCGACGCAGAACTTCTGGCGTTCGGCCGAGAACCTGGCCATCAACCCGGTCAGCGGCACCAACCGCTGGGCCGTCTCGCAGGCCGCCTCCTTCCGCCGCATGCACGTCAAGGGCGGCCTCAACCTGGCCCCGAGCGGCTACGGCTGGGCCAGCGGCGGCTACATCGCCGACTCCAAGGTGGACGGTGAGGTCGGCAACTACTCGCAGCAGCAGTGGTACACCCGCGACAGCGCGATCGGCGGATGGTCCAACTCCGTCTGGAACCAGACCTTCTCGGGCGTCGAGGGCGCACCCGCCACCTCGTTCCCCGAGCCCCGCTACACCACGCTCCAGACCACCCCGATCTCCCGTGAGAAGCCGTTCCTCTACCTGGACGGCACCACGTACAAGGTCTTCGTGCCCGAAAAGCGCACCAACGCCCGTGGCGTCTCCTGGAACGGCACCCCGCGGGGCGCCTCGATCGGCCTGGACGAGTTCTACGTCGTCAAGGAGGGCGCGACCGCGGCCACCGTCAACCAGGCGCTGGCCCAGGGTCTCAACCTGCTGTTCACGCCCGGCATCTACCACGTCGACCAGACCATCAACGTCAACCGCGCGGACACGGTCGTCCTCGGCCTCGGCCTCGCGACGATCATCCCGGACAACGGGGTCACCGCGATGAAGGTCGCCGACGTCGACGGCGTCAAGCTCGCCGGCTTCCTGATCGACGCCGGTACGGTCAACTCACCGACCCTGCTGGAGGTCGGCCCGCAGAACTCCTCCGCGGACCACGCCGCCAACCCCACCACCGTCCAGGACGTCTACATCCGCATCGGCGGCGCGGGTGCCGGCAAGGCCACCACCTCCATCGCCGTGCACAGCGACGACGTGATCATCGACCACACCTGGGTGTGGCGCGCCGACCACGGTGAGGGCGTCGGCTGGGAGACCAACCGCGCCGACTACGGGGTCCGGGTGTACGGCGACGACGTGCTCGCCACCGGCCTCTTCGTGGAGCACTTCAACAAGTACGACGTCGAGTGGTACGGCGAGCGCGGCCGGACGATCTTCTACCAGAACGAGAAGGCGTACGACGCACCCAACCAGGCCGCCATCCAGAACGGCGACACGAAGGGCTTCGCCGCCTACCGGGTCGACGACTCGGTCGACGTCCACGAGGGCTGGGGGATGGGCAGCTACTGCAACTACAACGTCGATTCCACCATCCGCCAGGACCACGGCTTCAAGGCCCCGGTGAAGCCGGGCGTGAAGTTCCACAGCCTGCTCGTGGTGTCGCTCGGCGGGATGGGCCACTACAACCACGTCATCAACAACACCGGAGCCTCCACGGTCCCGGCCGGCACCACCACTGTGCCGTCCACCCTGGTCTCCTTCCCCTGATCCGCCCCTGCGGCGAACCCCTGCGGCGAACCCTGCGGCAAACCCTCGCGGTGAGCTGACCCACGGGGGAGGGCTCCCCGGGCCGGCCCGACCGTCGGCCCGGGCGACGACTCCCCGGGCCGGGCCTGACCCCGGCCCGGGGCAGCTCCCCGCTCACTCCTCCCGGCTCTCTCCCCACGGACGGCCGCCGTCCTCCCCGACGGCGGCCGCCCGCGTTCCCGCACCCAGCCC
Organism: Streptomyces sp. NPDC006261; assembly: GCF_040613515.1. Taxonomy (NCBI): domain Bacteria; kingdom Bacillati; phylum Actinomycetota; class Actinomycetes; order Kitasatosporales; family Streptomycetaceae; genus Streptomyces; species Streptomyces sp. NPDC006261. The sequence continues at coordinate 26,539 of NZ_JBEXSI010000005.1, read as the reverse complement.
ACCCCTCTCCCTCTCCGTGTCATCGACCCACCCCCTCACCCCCTTCAGGAGCCGCAAGTGCCTTCCTTGCCCCACCTCCGCAGAGCCTCCTTGCCCTCCCTCCGCCGACCCGCGCTCACCCTGACCCTCGCCGCCCTCCTCGCCTCCTCCCTCACCGTCATCACCACCCCCACCGAGGCACGGGCCGCCGACCCCCTGATCTCCCAGGGCAAGACCGCCACCGCCTCCTCACAGGAGGGCGACGGGCTCTCCGCCGCACAGGCCGTCGACGGCGACCTCACCGGCACCCGCTGGGCCAGCCAGTGGTCCGACCCGCAGTGGATCCGGATCGACCTCGGCAAGAGGTCCGACCTGAGCCGGGCCGTGCTCACCTGGGAGGGTGCCTACGGCAAGGCGTACGAGATCCAGGTCAGCGACGACGGCAATGACTGGACCACCATCCGGAAGGTCACCGACGGCGACGGCGGCACCGACGACCTCGCCCTCACCGGCTCCGGCCGCTACGTCCGGATGCTCGGCACCGCCCGCCCCGGCGGATACGGCTACTCCCTCTGGGAGTTCCAGGTCTACGGCACCCAGGGCGACACCCCGCCCCCGGCCGGCGGCGCCGTCAAGGTCACCGGCAGCCAGGGCGCGTGGCAGCTCACCGTCGGCGGACAGCCGTACACCGTCAAGGGCCTGACCTGGGGCCCGTCGATGGCAGACGCTCCGCGCTACATGCCCGACCTGAAGTCGATGGGCGTCAACACCGTCCGCACCTGGGGTACGGACGCGAGCACCAAGCCGCTCCTCGACGCGGCCGCAGCCAACGGCCTGCGCGTCATGAACGGCTTCTGGCTCCAGCCCGGCGGCGGCCCCGGCAGCGGCGGCTGCGCCAACTACGTCACCGACACCACGTACAAGTCGACGATGCTCACCGAGATCGCCAAGTGGGTCGAGACGTACAGGAACCACCCGGCGACCCTCATGTGGAACGTCGGCAACGAGTCGGTCCTCGGTCTACAGAACTGCTACAGCGGCGCGGAGTTGGAGGCCCAGCGCAACGCCTACACGACCTTCGTCAACGACGCGGCCAAGAGGATCCACTCCATCGACGCCGACCACCCGGTGACCTCCACCGACGCGTGGACGGGCGCCTGGCCGTACTACAAGCGCAACGCCCCGGACCTCGACCTCTACTCGATGAACGCGTACGGCGACATCTGCGGCGTCCGCAAGGACTGGGTGGACGGCGGCTACACCAAGCCCTACATCATCACCGAGGCCGGCCCGGCGGGTGAGTGGGAGGTGCCGGACGACGCCAACGGCGTACCCGACGAGCCCACCGACGTACAGAAGCGCGACGGCTACACCAAGGCATGGGACTGCACCGTGGGCCACCAGGGTGTGGCGCTGGGCGCGACCCTCTTCCACTACGGCCTCGAGCACGACTTCGGCGGGGTGTGGTTCAACCTGCTCCCCAGCGGCCTGAAGCGGCTGTCGTACTACTCGGTGAAGAAGGCGTTCACGGGCTCCAACGCCGGTGACAACCTGCCGCCGGTCATCAGCGGCATGACGGTGACGCCGGCCGGATCGGCTCCGGCGGGCGGGGAGTTCACGGTCCACGCGGACATCCGCGACCCCGAGAACGACCCGCTGACGAACAAGATCTTCCTCAGCGGCAACTACGCCAACGGCGACAAGGGACTGATCCCCGCGCAGTTCCGGTCCACGGGCAACGGTACGTTCGCGGTCACCGCGCCCGAGAAGCTCGGCGTGTGGAAGGTCTACATCCGGTCGGAGGACGGAAAGGGCAACGCGGGCATCGAGACGAAGTCGGTCAAGGTCGTCGCCCCGCCCGTGACCGGCACCAACGTGGCTCTCGGCAAGCGCACCACGGCCTCCAGCTCGCAGGCCTCGTACGGCGACTGTCCCTGCCCGCCGGAGCGCGCCACGGACGGCCGGCCCGACACCCGCTGGGCGAGCGACTGGAGCGACCCGCAGTGGATAGCGGTCGACCTCGGCGCACGGACGCCCGTCCGCTCCCTGCAGCTGGTGTGGGACCCGGCGTACGCCAAGTCGTACGAGGTCCAGGTCTCGGACGACGGCACGTCCTGGCGTACGGTCCACACCACGACGACCGGCAACGGTGACATCGACACCATCGCCCTGACCGAAACGGCCCGACACGTGCGGCTCCACCTGACGGGCCGCGGCACGGGCTGGGGCTACTCACTGCACGAGTTCGGCGTCTACAGCTGATCGGGTCCAGCCCTTGATCAGGCCCACCCTCTGACCAGCCTCATCTCCGGGGGCCGTTCCCTTATGGAGCGGCCCCCGTCCCGTACGCCGGACAGGGCGAGCGCGGACGCGGCCCGCACCGGACGTGGACCGTCGGTGGCGCTACATCGGCAGGGCCCGTACCCGCCCGTCGTCGTCACCGGAGCGGCCGAACGCGGAGAACGCACGCTCCTCCCGCTGGGCGGCAGCGATGCGCACGCTGCTCCAGTCCAGCATCTGCCGCGCCGTGTCCTGGGTCTGGTGGGCGGCGGTGCGGGCCTCGGCCAGGGCGTCCCCGCGCTCCTGGACGAGAAGGTCGTAGATCGGCGTGCTCGTTGATATCGCAGAAGTGCTCACGAGAGGACCTCCTGCCCGTTCTCCACGGTTTCACCGGTTCTCGTGTGCCGACAGGGTCGAAGCGCACGCGCATGCCTCGCGCCCCGGCGTGAGTTTCCTCCGGCCACGAGCGGCGCAACGGGAGGGGGCGCGGCTCAGCTTCACGGAGCCGGCCGCGGGTTCCGCGACATGGGCTACGTGCAGCAGACCGCGGCCTTCACCACGCTCCTCCAGACGTCCGCGACGCTGACCTTCGCCAGTACGACGCCCGGCTACGCGGGCCCCGTCATCGATGACGTCGTGATCCAGAGCTGTCTTCCGGTGCTCTGCCCGCCCACGGGCTGACGCATCCGTGGACGGGGGCGTGGGCGTGGGCGTGGGCGGGGGCGTGGGCAGGGCTTGGCACTACACGTCGTGACCCTGGGCTGCGAGCCATCGGTGTACCGCCGCCTTGTCCGCGACGCTGATGCGTACCGCCCCACCGGTGTCCGGTCCCTCGTCCTCGTTGAACGCGGTGTCGGTGACCCGCGCGGTGACCCAGTCGGTCAGCTCACGGGCGGCCGCGGCGGACAGGCGGCGCTGTTCCCAGTCGCGTCCGGCCTCTTCGGCCGTGGGCGAGCCGTTTCGCGCCGCTTCGTCCAGCCACGCGGGCACGAGACGTTCGGTCACTTCCTCGTCGGAGGGTGACGACGAGGAAGAGGAAGAGGAAGAAGACTGCGGAGAGGACGTCATGGGGAGAGGGTGACCAGCTCCCCGGCTTCCCATGCATGGCTTCGGCCATCCGGTCGCGGTGCCCGCGGTTCACCTCGACCAGACGTCGGCGTAGAGGGCCATCGCATCCCGCTGGTACGCGGCCAGACCGCCCGCGATCCGGTCGCAGGTGCGCAGGAAGCGGGGATCGTCGAGGTAGGCCTGGCCAAGTCGTCTGTACGCGGCCGCGTTGGGGGTCCAGAACCGGCAGATGCTCGCGTAGTGGATGTCCAGTTCGGCCTGGACCTCGGGGGCGTCCACCGGCATACCGGCCGCCATGTACCCCGCAAGGCGGGCCATCCGGGCCGTCGTCTCGCGCTGCCACCACTTCTGGTCCTCGGCGGTCATCGCCTCCGAGGCTTCACGGGAGGCCTCCTCGCACTCGTCGAACAGATTCTCCGCCCTGTCGACCTGCACCATCTCGTTCTCGCTCGTCACCTCTGCCTTCCACCGTTCCGGGAGCCCCTCCGGCAGCCCGGGGCCGTGGCCGCGACCTTAGGGGCTGACGCAGTGACAACCTCAAGTGCGAGTGCGAGCGGGGCGGGGCGGCGCAGGGACGGCGCGGGGGTACCAGGCGAACGCATGTGCGCGTGGTGGTAGAGGGTTAGACCGAGCTAGCGTGACAGCGCCATCACCCTAGGTGCGCACCCGCGCACATAGGGCGGCCCCCGGAGGTGCGACAACACCCACCGAGGGCCTTACACCCCTAGTGGACAGGACCCACCAGAAATGCTGCGTCATGTTATCGCGCCCCCTTCGGGCTGGACCAAGGCTCCGCACACCGTCGTACGCTCGCGGCGGATGAACAGCGACGCCAAGGTGCTCCTCCTGTACGTCCAGGGCCTCCCGCAATCCACCACCGACCGCCCGCTCGGCGAACTGGCCCGGAAGCTCGACATGAAGGGCCGCTCGTACCAGCAGGCCAAGAAGCAGCTGACCGAGCACGGCTACCTCCACGAGTGGCGGTCCCAGGGCGACGGCGGCCGCTGGATGACGGAACAGCTCCTCAGCAGTACGCCGCTGACGCGGGACGAGGCCGGGGCGGTACGCGCCAAGCTGTCGCCGGAGGCGGGGCAGTTGGCGCGGCCCGAGCAGCAGCCCTGCCCACCGCCTCCGAGTGCGCGGTACCCGACGGTCGGTGAACCGACTCCCCCGCCGGTCGGTGGCTATGAACCCGAGGAAGAACACGATGAGGAGAACTCTCCACCCCACCCACCCTCCGAACCGGAGCCGCATCCGGAGCCGCGTCCTGAGCCGGAATCGGCTTCGGTATCGGCGTCGGAGGGCGGTCCGGACCAGGAAGCCACTCCTTCCTCCCCGCAACTGTTCCGGGCGGAGCGGGTGTTGCTCTCCCTGCGCCACTCCCGCCGTGAGCTGCTCCTGGGGGTGGGCGAGGCGCGCGCCCTGGCGGGGAAGGCGGCCATGTGGCTGGAGCGCGGCGTGACGGAGTCGGATCTGCGGCACGCCCTCCTGGCCGGACCCCCGAAGGAGGGCGTGCGCTCGGCGTTCGGCTTTCTGGGCCACCGGCTGACCCACAAGTGCCCGGTGCCTCCCGCCCCCGCAGCGCCCCCGGAGCCGCCGCCCCCGCCGGTCCGCGCCCTGATCGTGTGCACGGGTACGGGTACGGACGCCGAGGAGCACCTCTTCCGGCCGCTGGGCGACGAGACGGAGTGCGCGGAGTGCCGCCGGGCGACGGCGTACGCGAGCTGGGTGGTCGACACGGACGCGGACGCGTACGACTTCCCGGCCGACATGACCTGGCGCCAACGCTTCGTGGCGGTGGCGAAGGCGGACGCGCTACGGGGCAGGACGGCCTGAGGGCTGGAGCGGGTCCAGGGTGACGCGGGCGGCGACGGGCAGGTGGTCGCTGCCGGTGGCGGGCAGCGTACGGATATGGCTGACGCGGGCGGAACGGGCCAGGACCTGGTCGATCCGGGCCAGCGGGAGGGCGGCGGGATAGCTGAAGGCGAACCCGCGCTCGGCCACGTTCAACTGCGAGGTCAGCGGATCGAGTCCGCGATCGTCGACGGTGCTGTTCAGATCCCCCATGAGGATCACGGTCCCGGCCGTATCGCCCCGGATGAGGTCCCCCAGCCTCCGGGCGCTCTCGTCCCGCGGCGAGGAGGTGAGCCCGCCGGCTCCGACCCGTACGGAGGGCAGGTGGGCGACGTAAGCGGCGACGTCCCCGTACGGCGTCCGCACGACGGCGCGCAGCCCGCGACTCCACCCTTCTGCGAACTCCCGAGGCCGGATGTCCGCCAACCGGTCTTCCGCGACCGGGTACTTGGACCAGAGCCCGACGGTGCCATGGACGACATGATGCGGATAGTCGGCCCCGAGGACGTCCTCGTACACGGCCAGCGCGGGCGCCACAACCTCCTCCAGCGCGATGAGATCGCCCCCGGCCGCGACGAGCGCCCGGGCGGTCCCCTTCGGATCCGGGTTCTCATCACTGACGTTGTGCTGCACGACGACCAGCTCCCGCGAACCGGGATCGGCACCGGTCCCGGGCTCGGGCAGGAGCAGCCCCCCAAAGCCCTGCACCCAGACACCCACGGGCAGCAGCAGAGCCACAAGGCCGACACCGGACCGCCGCACGAGGGCGACGACGAACAACAGGACGACAACGATCCCGCCCCACGGCAGAAAGGACTCGACCAGGCTCGCCACCCGCCCTGGATGGTTGGGGATCACCCGATGAAGACCCACCACCCCGGCCACGCCGACGGCGAGCCCGGCCACCACCGCCCCCCGCCGCCCCTCACCACCCGGGAGGTCCCGCTTCGCCGCTCCCGCGGTCACACCACCGTCTGCCCGCTCCACCATGTCTTCCCGTCCACTCGGCCTTGCCTCACAGGACGAGCGGCCGAGGGAATCAGTTTCCGATCTCCGGGAGAGCGGCTGGGGCGGAACCCGGCAAGCTGGTGCGAGCCGTACCCGGCTCAGCAGCGCGCCGACTTCCGGGCGCTGGCGCAGAAGGCCGAGGTGCACCCGAGGGGCACCGGCCATCTCCTCTCCGACGTGCGGTTGCGCCGCCGGATCCAGGGGGACGCACGGGGACGCGACTTCACCGAGGACGAACAGCGCCTGCTGGACGGCATGAGGGCGGCCCACCACTTCCCGGACATGCGCGTCGTACACCGCCTTGCCGATGCCGGCCGTCGCGCAGCCGTCCGCGCGGGATGTCCCTGATCCCGTGGGGCCTGAGGACCACGACCTGCTCCAGGTCTTCTGGTGCCCGTTCGAGGCCATGGGCCCGACCGCACGATCGATGTCGTGCTCAAGTGGCGACGCTCGGCCGATGTCGGGGCCGTACTCACGCCACATCCCGAACCACACCTGTCCGACCGAGCCGTTCCATCCGCACCGGCTGAGCTTCCAGCAGGCGGTCCCCGCCGGGGATGATCTCGGTGGCCACCACGCCATGCCCGGACCTGGCGCCTCGGGCGGGGTGTCGGAGCTGACGATCGCCGGCATCGAGCAGGCGGCGGCCCCGGGCTGCCGACCGGCGGGTTCAGGTGGCGTACTCCTTCTCCGAGACGGCGGCTCGGTGGAGAGCCTGCGCGAAGTCGTCGACGTCGAGACCGGCCAAGTGATCGACAAGGGCCTGTCTGACGTCCCGTACGTGCTGCGAAAGCCGATGTCCTCCGAGGTCACCGGGAACGATGACCCGCCGGAAGGTGTCCTTCTCGATCACTTGGCCGATGAGCTTCTCCGCCACCCAGACCGGCGTACGTTCCCGGATCGCGAACGTCAGGTGGATGCTGCGGACTTCGGAGTCGAGAGCGTGGGGATTGTGTACCCACCCCCTCGGCAGGAGCAGGGACTGACCCGGCCCGAGGTCGACCTCCAGGTCGGGGCCCATGGCTTCCCACCGGGGGATGAAGCCGGGGTCCCAGACCCGGAAGGATTCCTGGTACTCCCGCATCGGGGAGGGGAACATCGGGCGCCAGAGCTGCCACCGCTTGCTGCCCGCGATCTGCACGATGACAGCCATCTGCTGGTCCCAGTGGTGGAGCGGGCCCTGACGGCCGGGTGGGGTCACGAAGGCGTGCAGGTAGTTGCTGTAGCCGGTCTCCTGCTGAATGCCGCGGGAGACGTCCGCCAGGAAGGGGACGACCCGCTGGAGGTTGCCGAGCCGGATCGTGTGGCCGTCCTCGTAGAGGCTCCGTAGCTTCGCCGGGTCGGTGCGGCCCGCCGTTCGGTGGCGGTCCGGGTGCAGCGCGACACCATCGCTCACGACGGCGATCTCGTCGGCGGGTACGCCCCCGGTCTCCAGGTAGTGGTCGATGCTCTCCGGGCTGATCACACGGTCGAGCTCGCCGGCCTCGCGCTCGTACACGCGTGGCTCGTCCGGCCACGAGGTCAGGAGCGCCGTCACGCCTGGGGCGGGCAGTAAGAGGCTGAGGGACATAGGCGTACTTCCTCGCTTCGGTTCGCTTTGCGTTCCCGCTCGGTCAGGAGGGCGGGAGGGGGCACGGAAGGCCCGGATGGTGGTGGTTGAGGCAGCACACCACCGAGAAGGAGATCAGGCTCTGGGACTTCGTGTAGTGCACCCAGCAGACGTCGACGCCTCGGGGAAGGGCGTCCATCGCGTACGCGATCTTGTGTTCGAGGGTGACGTAGGCGCGACCGCCGTCATCCCTCTCGCCAGGGGGATTCGCCTCGTACGTGCTCTTCAGCCAGGTGACGGCGCCCACGACCCGGGTCCAGGTGCGCTCCGCCGCGGTCTGGTTCTGCCGCATGAGCCAGTGCCCGGTCATGAGGGGCGGCAGCGTCGAAGCGACGAACGCGCGGGTCTGTTCGGAGTTCAGTTCTGCACCCGGACGGCGTAGGGCCTCCTGGCCGTACGCGTCCCTGCTGCCGGTCCACGGACCGTATCCATGCCAGTGCCCTGACCAGGTCATCTGCGCCCTTCGATAGGGGAGGCGGGCCGGCCCGGAGGGTGTCCGGTCCGGCCCACTGCGTGGTGCTTCGTGCTCAGGAAGGGGCCCAGGTTAGAGCGTCAGGCCCCTGGTCCTGACCCACCCGGTGGCGAAGTCGTCGAGCTCGGGAAGAGGCTCGGGTCTGAACTACGCCGGCTCCGGGAGGAGTCCGGCATCAGCCTTCAGCAGGCCGGTGAGACCATCGACGGCGACAAGACGAAGATGAGTCGTATCGAGAACGGCCGGCAGGGGCTGCGGCCCCTGGAGCTCAAGACTCTGCTCGACATGTACCAGGTTGATCCGCCCATGAGGGAAGCGTTGCTCGCCCTTCAGCGGCAGAGCAAGCAGAAGGGCTGGTGGTCGCAGCACTCAGACAAGCTCAAGCCAGATTTCCAAGAGCGGCTCACGCTTGAGTCGGACGCCGTCCGGATCTATGCGTACCAAAGTGTGGTGGTTCCAGGCTTGCTTCAGATCGATGCGTATGCCGAGGCAGTCATCCGCGGTACCGGGAGCAAGCGGATGAGCGACGACGAAGTGCGGGCGCTCGTCGACCTTCGCCTCGCCCGACAGGCGATCTTCGATCGAGACGATGCACCTCAGTACCTCTGCATACTGGACGAGTCGGTGCTTCATCGTCAGGTAGGGGGTCCTGCTGTGACCGCTGCGCAACTACGCAACCTCACAGAAGTGTCGGACCGCCCAGGCATCGCAGTACAGGTGATTCCCTACGCGCAGGGCGCCTACGTAGGCATGGACGGTCCGTTCACCGTGTACTCGTATCCGGACCCGATGGAGCTGGACGTGGTCGGCCTCGACAACCTCGATGGCGGCCTGTACCTCGAAGAGACTGGGGCTGTAGAGAACTACCGCAGTGCCTTTGACCAGCTACGTGCAGCCGCTCTATCTTCGCGACAGTCCATGGATGTGATCTCACGCGTTGCGCGGGATCTTGAGAATGAGTAAGAGGCTCACGATGATGCGGCACGATCTTTCGACCGAAGCATGGATCAAGTCGTCCTACAGCGGCGACACCCAGGGCCAGTGTGTCGAGTTCCAGGCAGTATCGGACGGAGCTATCGCAGTTGGTGACTCCAAGGACCGAGACCGTGGAGCCTTCGTTTTCCCGTCTGCTGCGTGGCGGGCGTTTGTGGCCGGAGTGAAAAGCGGCAGCGGCATCTGACACCCGCTTCCCTAGCGGTCGCCGCGAGCGCCAGGGCCCGCACGTAGTCGAGCAAGGCTGCAAGCTTGCTGCCTCAGCTCTCCCTGTGTGGCGCCGCCTAGGTGGATGCGATCCTGTGGAGCTGGGTCGACAGGAGAGCCCTCGGGATCGGTAGCGCGTGAAGCTTGCCGTTCCTGGGCGAGTCCTTTTTCGGTGCCTGATGTGGCGGAGATACGGTCTCCGCACCGTCGTGCTCTTGGCCCCGCCTGGCTGCCGACCGCCCGTGGAGGCAGCCGGGCGGGAGCCTGAAGGGCGGGCCGTCTTAGCCGGACATCGGCCTGAGGTGTGCCCGACGCGACTCCCCTGTCGGTCGCGCCGCTTCACGCCCGAACAGGGAGGCGTCACCGGTCGCTCGGGAAGTGTGGGCGTGCCGAGCCACCGGACTGCGGTCGTCGATCGATCGCGTCGAAGAACCACAAGTCGCCAAGGCCGAAGCGGTGCTGGGCCTGGTGGGGCTCGCTTCGCGGTCCGAAGGGGGCTCGCAGGGGCCGCTGAGCGTGGCCCGGGCGGAGGAGGCTGCCATCGACGTGATCGCCGACCTCCTCCACTGCGGGCCCACGGCTGTGATCCGGACGGTGCTCTTGAGCGTGCGCAGATGCACTTCGAGGCCGAGCTGCCCGAAGTCGTATGACCGTGTGTTCGTGATCAGGGACTGCGCATGCCGTTGCAGAGATCAAGGCGCGTGCCTTCGGGCTTGAGAGGGTCAGCCGGCGGCGATTGCCGAGTAGGTCAGTACATCGGCCGGAATCTGATGGAAGAGCTTCCACTCAATCGCCATAGGGTTGCTGCCCGTGTGCTTGACGTACTCCGCCGGTCCCATGAGCATCCATGGCTGTGGGCCACCGATATCCGTCTGCTTGTATCGGCGCACAAAGAGCAGGACGTGAGTGCCCTTCTCCTTGTGGGTCCGGTAGCGGACGCCTGTGGGTGAGCGCTCCGATGTCTGGTTCTGTGACTCCCAGTGGAACAAGGAGTCATTGAGGGCGTAGTCCCTGTAGCGAGTCTCAGGCGAAAAGTCTTTCTCGTCCTTCTCCAAAGTGACGAACAGAGCATCGGTTTGGATGCTCTCGCACCACCTCACACCCTCGCGGAAGTGCCCCGGCTTTCGACCGTCCACGGAGGCCTGGCGCAACGCGGGAAGAATCTCTTCACGGCTGTACGAAGCGTGGATGGTCAGAGAGATGGCGGCGTGGGTCCCGAGGAGCGGCACTGGCACGTGATCGGCCTGCTGCAGGACGTGGGCGAGCACTTGACGCAGTTCGTCGCGGAAGGCGTGCTGATGGCGGAGTGAGTACAGCCCTGCTTGGTAGCTGGAGAAGCCCTCTGCCAACGGCCAGAGCGAGAAGAAGAGCATGCGGGCGTAGCCCTGTTCCTGCTCGCTGAGTTCGTCGTAGGCGGGGGCATCATCGGCTAGCAGCTTGCTGTATGCCGCAACGCGCAGCGGGTCATCGACATGCAGGAAGGCCGAAACCCGCTTGAGGAGGGGCAACTCGCCCTCAGGGCCGACCGCGTCCAGAAGCTTCGCGCGACGCAGCAGTCCCGTCCACGAGTTTCCGCTGCCGCGGTAGAGCTCCTTGAGCTCTCGACCGCTCTCCTTGAGGAACTGTGCAAGACGCGGGTTCGCGTAGGACGCGACCTCACGGGCCAACTGCGTGACGTTGACCGCGATCTGGGCGCGAATGTTGTCGATGATCAGCTCCTTGGCCTTCGTCTCCAGGATGATCTGGCAGCCAGAGGGAAGTTGCGGGAATTCCTGCTCGATGTTGTCGAGGAGGCGGTTGCGCGTCAGGTTCGTCAGGGCGCGGAACTGCTCCTCGAAGCGGAACTCCTTGCGGTGCTGACCGATGAAGTCCAAGACGGTGAGGACCGCCTTGTCCTCGGTGCGACGCAACCCGCGCCCCAACTGCTGAAGGAAGACCGTGGCGCTGGAGGTGGGGCGCAGCAGGAGCAAGGTGTCGACGTCGGGGATGTCGAGGCCTTCGTTGAACAGGTCGACCGAGAAGATGACTTGGAGCGCCCCGGAGCGCAGATCCTCAAGTGCGGTCTTGCGGTCAAGCGACGGAGTCTCGCCGGACAGCGCTACGGCGTTGAGGCCCGCCTGTCGGAAGTAGTCAGCCATGAAGTGCGCGTGCGCGACTGATACACAGAACCCCAGGGCACGCATGGAGCCAGGGTCGGTGACCTTGTCCTTCACCGCTTGCACGACAAGCCGAGCTCGTGCCTTGTTGCCCGTGAACAGATTGCTCAGCGCTGTCGAGTCGTAGGCTCCACGCTTCCACGTGATAGCGCTCATGTCCGTGTTGTCGGTGACGCCGAAATAGTGGAAGGGGCTCAGGAGCTCGTTCTCCAGTGCCTCCCAGAGCCGCATCTCCGCCGCGATTCGACCATCGAAGAACTCGTCCTGGATGTTCAAGCCGTCCATGCGTTCAGGGGTCGCCGTCAGGCCCAAGAGCTCCCGGGGCTGGAAGTGGTCCACGATTTTGCGGTACGTAAGCGACGTGCCGTGGTGGAACTCGTCGATCACGATGACGTCGAAGTGGTCCGGGGCGATCCGGCCCAGGGCCTGCGCTGTGAGTGACTGGACGCTGGCGAACACGTGGTTCCAGCGGTTGGGGATCTCGCCACTCAGCAGCAGCTCACCGAAGTTCGCATCGATGAGGACGTTCTGGTAGACGCGCAAGGACTGTTCCAGGATCTCCTTTCGATGCGCGACGAAGAGGAGGCGCGGGTCGCGGCCGAGCGTCTGGCGCAGGCGCTTGTAGTCCAGGGCCGCCATGACGGTCTTCCCGGTTCCCGTTGCTGCAACGAGGAGATTCCGGTGCCGGTCATGGACCGTCCGTTCGACTTCGAGGCGCTCCAGCATGTCTCGCTGGTGAGGGTAGGGGCGGACCTCTAGACCGGAAAGAGTGATGCCTGTCGTTCGGGGGCGGCTGCTACCGCCAGCGCGGGACAAGGCTTCGTCCAGTCGCTCCGCGTCCACGTCGGGGTCGTACGACTCGAAAGCGGCCTCACTCCAGTAGGCGTCGAAGGTCGCCTCGAACTTGCGGATCACCGAGGGCGTTGCGACGGAGGAGAGGCGGACGTTCCATTCGAGCCCGTCCAGGAGCGCGGCCTTGGAGAGGTTCGAGCTGCCGACATATGCGGTGTCGAAGCCACTGGCACGTCGGAAGAGCCACGCCTTGGCGTGCAGACGTGTGGAGCGGAGCTCGTAGTTGACCTTGACCTCGGCGCCGAAGTCACGCACCAGGCGGTCCAGGGCGCGGCGTTCGGTGGCACCGATGTAGGTCGTCGTGAGTACACGGATGGGAATACCGCGCTCGCGCGCCGACGACAAGGACTTCTCCAGGACGCGGAGTCCGTGCCACTTCACGAATGCGCAGAGGAGGTCGACTCGGTCGGCGGTGGCCAACTCGGCGCGCAGCTCGAAGCCGAGACTGGGGTCCTCAGGGGAGTTCGTCATGAGCGCCGTCTCGGACAACGGCGTTGCTGGGCGTATGGCGTAGACGCCCGGCGCCTCCTGTTCCGCAACGGACAACAGCTGTCGCGGCCCATCGGTGACGAGATCGACCCACTCGGTCGCACCCTCGATCGTATTAAGCGATTCCAGGATGTGATTGGCCGCAATCACCTGCTCGGCAGGGGAGAGGCCCTGGAGCACCCGCCGCACTGTGGCGCCGATATGGCGGGAGAGCACGTGAGGTGCTGATTCCTTGCCGACCGAAGCGTCGATGGAGTGCCAGCCCGTGGAGTCGAACTGCTTCATCCGCTCGGCGAGCCGATGCGTGATGAGCGATTCGTAGAGCCCAGCAACGGGTGCGTCGTTCGAAATGTCGTTGGGCATGCCCCGAGTCCCCCTCGTTTGGCTGCGTACTGCATGTGCAGTTGTATCAAGGAGGGCTGACAGCCGGGGAGTAGCTGCTGAGACCAGCAGGAGCCGCCACCGCGAAATTTCGCGGCCAGCGGCCCCCGCCATGGTGGACGTGCAGTAGGCGTCACCCGCCCCCGTGGCACCCCCCATAAGCCTCCCCCGACCCGCACCAGCAAGCAGCCGTGCGGGACGGGGGCCACGGGGTGGCGCGGCCTCGGGCGGCGAGGGTGGTGGCGTATTGGGGGAGCAGGCCCGGGTCGGTGGGGGAGGCGGCTTCGGAGGCGGCGAAGGCCTCGTACGAGGGGACCGTGCCCGTGACGATGCCCAGGTTCGGGGTGCCCGTCGCGTGGAGGTCGCGCAGGGACGCCTCCAGGCGGGACAGGTGGGTGGCGCGGTCCACGTACTCCTCGGTCAACTCAGGGTACGTAGCCAGCAGTTCGCGGAGTTCCTGATCGGGCCAGTGCAGCACCGCCACCGGGAACGGGCGTGACAGTGCCGTACGGTACGTGCCCAGCTCCGCGCGCAGGCGGGTGATCTCGGCCTTCAGCTCCACGGGGTCCGAGGAGCCCAGCGACCACACGCGCTTCGGGTCGTGTAGTTCGTCCAGGGGGACCGGGGCCGTGTGCAGCGCGCCGGCCAGCTCATCCCACGTGTCGTGGTCCAGGCCCATCAGGCGGCGTACCCGGTGCCTGCCGGTGAGCAGGGACTGCGTCGCGTACGGGACCTCCTCGCCGGGGGCCAGCAGCAGCGTCAGCGCGGTCGAGAAGAAGTCGTGCGCCGACTCCAGCTCGTCGTGCGCCTCCAGGGTCTCGGCGGCGACCTGCCAGGGCGCCGCGTCCAGCGGGCCCGCGGCGCGGATGCCCTCGATGATCGCGCGGGCCTCGGCCTCGTGCCCGTACTCCCAGAGGTTCGACGCCTTCAGGGCCTTGATCAGGTGCGGGTTCTCGACGGTGGACTCGGGGGCGGTCAGCAGGTCGTCGTAGAGCGTGCTCGCGCGGGCACGGTCACCGGCGAGTTCCAGATGGGCCGCGGCCTGGAGGACCAGCGGTTCCTGGTCCTCGGGGTACTGCGCCGCGGTGCGCAGCAGGCGCTCGGCTTCGGTGGTGTGGTCGGCAGGCGTGTCGGGGCGCATGGATCACACGGTACTGCCGGACAGCGGCCGTCGGGAGGAGAGGCCGGAAGCCGGTCCGGGAGCGGGGTCGGAAGGGGGGCGGAAGGGGGGTCGTCAGCGGGGGCCGTCCGGTGGGGGAGTGGAATCGGGCGGTAGGTATGGAGAGTTCCGGGGGTTCGCCCTATCGTGCCCGCCGTGTGGGGACGGGAGCGCGGTCGCGGGCGGGCGCCGGTACGTGTCCCGGTGCGGCGGGTGCGAAAGCCGTGGCGTGGTGGGCGGGGGTGGGGCCTTCTCGCGCGCGGGCTCTGGGTCTCCGCGGAGCTCGTCGTCACCCTCGGTCTGGTGCTCCTTCTTCTTGTCGTCCATCAGCTGTGGTGGACGAACCGGGAGGCCCGCCAGGAGGCCGGACGTACCGTCCAGGCCCTTCAGCGGGAGTGGGGCCCGCCTCCTCCGGTCGCCCCGAGCGGCGACCCCGTGGTGCCCGACCCCCTGCCCTCCGCCACCGGGTCCGAGGCGCCGACCGCCCCGCCCGCCCCCGCCCCCACCCCCCGCTGGGACCAGGCCTACGCCGTCCTGCGCATCCCCCGCATCGGGCTCACCGCCCCCGTCGCCGAGGGCACCGGCAAGGGCGGGGTGCTGGACCGGGGGCACGTCGGGCACTACACGCGTACGGCACAGGCCGGGCGGGCCGGGAACTTCGCGCTCGCCGGGCACCGCAACACCCACGGTGAGCCCTTCCGGCGCCTCGACCGGCTGCGGCGTGGTGACCGGATCACCGTCGAGACCCGGGACGCCGTCTACACGTACACCGCCGACAGGAGCCTCGCCCGGACCGCGCCCTCCGACAGCGGGGTCATCGCCGCCGTGCCCCGCAGCAACATCACGCCCTCCGCCGGCTACAGCGAGCCCGGGTACTACCTGACCCTCACCACCTGCACCCCCGAGTTCAGCTCCCGCTACCGGCTCGTCGTCTGGGGGAAGCTCACCGCCATGCGTCCCCGGTGATCGGGCCCCCACGGCCGCAACCGGGCCCGTCCGATCACCGTGTATAACGAAAGGAGTGCCAGGACCCACCGGTACGGAGTGCGGAAGGAGACGCCCATGCGTGACGCCAACCGGCTGCGCGGCGCCTTCGCCCGGTTCCTCCGGCCCGTCGGCCTCCTGGTCCTCCTCCTCGCCGAGGTCGTCCTCGCCGAGGGCAGCGGCCTCTCCGCCGCCGTCGCGCTCGCCGCCACCGCCGCGGCCGGCTCCGCTCTCCTCGCCTGTTCCGTCATCAGCGCCCGCTGCGCGCCCCCGGTGCCCCGCACCCGGGTCCGTACGGCGATCAGGGACCGGGAGAAGCGCACCGCCTTCCTGCCCCAGCGCGACCCCGACGCCCGTGGCCGGACCAGGCCCCGAGCGCCCGGGCACGCCCTCCTGACGGCCGCCGCCGCGTAGGGCTCTCCCGCACACCGAACCCGTAGCGCCCTCGCACCGGCCGTCCTGCCGCGTACCGCACGCGTACGTCTTTCCCCGGCACGACGAGACCCCCGGAGGGCTCACCCATGTCCGCCTTCATGTCCGCTTTCGCGAACCTGGTCGGCTCCCTCGCCGATCTGCTCCAGCCGCTGTTCCACGGCGCGTCCACCGCCGCCGCGATCATCCTCTTCACCGCCCTCGTCCGGCTCGCCGTCCACCCCCTCTCGCGGGCCGCCGCGCGCGGGCAGAAGGCCCGTACCCGGCTCCAGCCGCAGATCGCCGAGCTCCGCCGGAAGCACGGGAAGAACCCCGAGCGGATGCAGAAGGCGATCATGGAGCTGCACGCCGCCGAGAAGGTCTCGCCGCTCTCCGGCTGCCTGCCGAGCCTGCTCCAGATGCCCGCGTTCTTCCTGCTCTACCACCTGTTCTCCAGCGGCTCCATCGGCGGCGAGCCCAACGCCCTCCTCAGCCACGACCTCCTCGGCGCCCCGCTCGGCGGGCGCTGGCACGACGCCCTCGCGAACGGGGGGATGTTCGGCGGACACGGGTGGGTCTACCTGGGGCTGTTCGCGCTCGTCGCCGCCGTGGCCACCTTCAGCTACGGACGCACCAAACGGCAGATGGCCGCCAATCCGGTGGTCCCCGCCACCGGGCCCGACGGGCAGGCCGTGCCCGGCATCGGCGCGATGACGAAGATGATGCCGCTGCTCTCGTTCGCCACCCTGATCACCGTCGCCGTCGTCCCGCTCGCCGCCGCCCTGTACGTCGTCACCACGACCACCTGGACCGCCGTCGAGCGGGCCTGGCTCTACCGGGACGTGCCCGTGACCGGCGGCGCCATGGCCAAGGCGGCGTAGTCGGGACCGGCGAGTGCGCCGGTCCAGTGTGTGAACGAGGTCTTGCGGAGTGATCGCAACTCTTGGAGGATCAGCCAAGCCCTTTCGCCGGCCGCAACCCGCCGAGGGGCCCCACCTCGAACAAGAGGAGTTGGACCGTTGAAGCTGCTTCGAGTCGGTACGGCGGGCGCGGAGCGCCCCGCGCTTCTCGACCGCGACGGGACTCTGCGTGATCTGTCGGGAATCGTCCCCGACATCGACGGCGATCTGCTCGCCGACGCCTCCGCCCTCGCCCGGGTACGGGCGGCCGCCGACACGCCCGGCGTGCTGCCCGCCCTCGACCCGGCGGGGCTGCGCGTCGGGCCGCCGCTGGGGCGCATCGGCAAGATCGTGTGCATCGGGCTGAACTACCACGACCACGCCACCGAGACCGGGGCGGCGATCCCGGAGGAGCCGATCCTGTTCTTCAAGGCCCCCGACACCGTCGTCGGGCCCGGGGACACCGTGCTCGTGCCGCGCGGCAGCCGCAAGACGGACTGGGAGGTCGAGCTCGCCGTCGTCATCGGGCGCACCGCCCGGTACCTGGGCTCCGCCGAGGAGGGGCTCGCCCATGTCGCGGGTTACGCGACGGCGCACGACGTCTCGGAGCGCGAGTTCCAGATCGAGCGCGGCGGCACCTGGGACAAGGGCAAGAACTGCGAGACGTTCAACCCGCTGGGCCCCTGGCTCGTGACCGCCGACGAGGTGCCCGACCCGCAGGCCCTGCCCCTGCGCCTCTGGGTCAACGGCGAGCTGAAGCAGAACGGCTCCACCGCCGACCAGATCTTCCCGGTGGGTGAAGTCGTCCGCTACCTCAGCCACTTCATGACGCTCTACCCGGGCGACGTGATCAACACCGGTACGCCCGCCGGCGTCGCGATGGGGCAGCCCGAACCGAAGCCGTATCTGAAGGCGGGGGACGTGGTGGAACTGGAGGTGGAGGGGCTCGGCCGGCAGCGGCAGGAGCTGAAGGGGGCGTAAGCCGGAGCGTACGGGGCCGGGGGCGCTGCGACCGCGTTCCCGGCCTCGTACGCGGTACCTGCGCCCCCTCAGCTCCCCAGCGTCGCCGCGAACTGCTCCAGGGCCTCGACCACCATCGCGTGGTCCTCCGCCTGCGGCAGCCCGGAGACGGTGACCGTGCCGATCACGCCCGCCCCCTCCACCGCGAGGGGGAACGAACCGCCGTGCGCCGCGTACGCGTCCGGGTCCAGGCGGGACGACTCCTCGAAGGTGGTGCCCTTCGAACGGAACCGGGTCCCGACCAGGTACGAACTCTCCCCGTACCGCTCGACCACCGCGCGCTTGCGGTCGATCCACGCGTCGTTGTCCGCACTCGAACCCGGCAGCGCCGCGTGGAACAGCTGCTGCGCCCCGCGCCGGATGTCGATCGCGACGGGCGCGTGCCGCTCCCGGGCCAGTGCGACCAGCAGGCTGCCGAGCGCGAACGCGTCGTCGTAGCTGAAGTGCGGGAGCGTGAGCCGGCGCTCCTGGGCGATCAGCTCGGAGATCGTGGGGGAGGTGGTCGTCATGCGCGGTGCTCCTCTTCTTCGTCGTGGTGGGGGAGGAGGGTGACGGAGACGCCTTCGCGGGCCGAGCGGCGCGCCGCTTCCAGGACGTCGAGGGCCGCCGCGGCCTGGAGCGCGGTGACCGGGTTCTCGCCCGTGCCGCGCACGGCGGCGGTGACGGCGGCGTAGTACGCGGGGTAGTCGCCGGGCAGCGTACGGACCGGGGTACCGCCGCCGGTGAGCGGGGACTCGCCGGAACCGATCCGGCCCCACAGCTCCTCGGCCTCCTCCCCCCACGGCTCTCCACCGGACCCGGGGAGCCTGCCCTCGCGCAGGGCGGCCTCCTGGGGGTCCAGGCCGTACTTCACATAGCCCGCCGTCGAGCCGAGCACGCGGAAGCGCGGTCCGAGCTGGGCCGTGGTGGCGCTGACGTACAGGTGCGAGCGGACCCCGTTCGCGTGCGTGACCGCGATAAACGTGTCGTCGTCGGCGGCCGCGCCCGGACGCCGTACGTCGGACTCGGCGTACACCTGCACCGCTGCTCCGAACAGGACCAGCGCCTGGTCGACGACGTGGCTGCCCAGGTCGTACAGCAGGCCGCCGATCTCCTCCGGGTCGCCCGACTCGCGCCAGCCGCCCTTCGGCTGCGGGCGCCAGCGCTCGAACCGGGACTCGAAGCGCTGGACCTCGCCCAGCTCACCGTCGGCGATCAGCGCGGCGAGCGTGCGGAAGTCGTTGTCCCAGCGGCGGTTCTGGAAGACGGAGAGCAGCAGCCCGCGCGCCTCGGCGAGGGCCGCCAGCTCGCGCGCCTCGGCGGCGGTCCCGGCGATCGGCTTGTCCACGACCACGGGGAGACCGGCCTTGAGGGCGGCCGTCGCGAGGGAGACGTGCGTCTTGTTCGGGGAGGCGATCACGACCAGGTCCAGCTCGTCCGCGCGCTCCCACAGCTCGTCCGGCGAGGCGGCGAACCGGAGGTCCGGGTACGCGGCGCGGGCCTCGGCCCGGCGCTCCTCGTTCGACGTGACGACCGTGTCGAGGACCAGGCCATCGGTCGCGGCGATCAACGGGGCGTGGAAGACGGAGCCGGCCAGGCCGTAGCCGACGAGGGCGACGCGGAGAGGTGCGCCGGAGGCTTTGGGGGTCATGCATTCCACTTAAGCAACGCTGTTGCCAAAGTGCAAGCGACCGGCACAATGGGCGGGTGAAGGGGAGTGGAACCGTGAACGGGAGCCGTACGAAGAGCCAGGCCGGGGTGAACCTGCCGGCCCTGCGCCACCACAACGCGGCGCTGGTCCTGGACCTGCTGCGGGCGGCCGGGGCGGAGGGCATCAGCCGGCTGGAGCTCGCCGAGCGCACCGGCCTCACCCCGCAGGCCGTCAGCAAGATCACCGCCCGGCTGCGGGCGGAGGGCCTGGCGGTCGGCGCGGGCCTGCGCCCCTCCACCGGAGGCAAGCCGCGTACGGTGCTCAGGCTCGTCCCCGACGCCCAGTTCGCCGTCGGCCTCCACCTGGACCGCGACGGGCTCACCGCCGTCCTCGTCGACCTCGCCGGTCGCCCGGTCGCCGTCACCACCGCCCCGCTCGACTTCGGCGCCCCGGCGGAGCGAGTGCTCGCCGACGCGGCCGATGCCGTACGGGACCTGAGCGCGGCCGAGCCGCACAAGCCGGTGCTGGGGCTGGGGGTCGCCGTGCCCGGGCCGCTCGACCACCGGGACGGCGTACTGCACCGGGTCACCGGCTTCCCGCAGTGGGACGGCTTCCCGCTGCGCGACGCGCTCGCCGAGCGGACCGGGCTGCCGGTCACCGTCGACAAGGACACCAACGCCGCCGCCCTCGCCCTGGCGCTTTCGTTGAGGGAGCCGCGCGGTGACTTCGCCTACCTCCACCTCGGTACGGGGCTCGGCGCCGGGCTCGTCCTCGGCGGCGAGGTGCACCGGGGTGCGCGGACGGGGGCGGGCGAGTTCGGCCACCAGACACTCCAGCTGGACGGGCCCCTGTGCGAGTGCGGCGGGCGCGGCTGCATCGAGGCGTTGTGCCTGGCCGCCGAAGCCCGCGGCGACCGGGCGGAGGCTGCCCGGGTCCTGGGCGCGGGCGCGGCGAACCTGGTCGGGCTCCTCGACATCGACCGGGTGGTGCTGGGCGGCCGCACGGTGGCGGCCGACGAGGACGCGTACGTACGGGGCGTCCGGGCCGTGATCGAGGAGCGGGCCGCCCGGGGCGGGGGAGGGGGCACGGTGACCGTCACCGTCGCGGGGGGCGGGGACCGGCCTGTAGCGGAGGGCGCGGCCCAGCTGGTGCTCGCGCCGGTGTTCGGGCGGGTGGGGGAGCCGGCGTAGGGGCCCAGGCCGCGTGGTTACCTGCGGAGGCGGGGGGAGCCCGGGGGCCCGGTCAGGCTGCGGAGGTGTGTCCGCACCGCCGGACCACCGCGCTGAGGGCCGTGCTCATCGGCCTCAGCCAGGGCGTCGTGCTCGGCCTCGCCCCGGGCGCCGACGAGCGATTCTTCGCCGGCACCGCCCGCGCCCTGGTGCCCGGCGCGACCCTCCTCGAAGAAGGAGGGCGCGGGCCACGAGCAAGCCGTCCTTGCCCTCGCGCGGCGCCGCCGAGGCGGTCAGTCGCAGCAGTCGCATCCGGAGCGGCAGCCGCACGCATCGGGCTCGGCGCCGGCTGACGGCACAGGTGCCGCGGCGGGGGCCGCACAGCAGCCCTTGCCCTGCCAGGCGTCGCGGCCTTCCTTGACGGCGACGGCGGCGATGACGAGGGCGGCGATGGGGTCGGCCCAGGACCAGCCGAGGGTGGCGTTGAGGACAAGGCCGAGCAGCAGCACGGCGGACAGATAGGTGCACAGGAGCGTCTGCTTGGAGTCGGCGACCGCGCTGGCGGAGCCGAGTTCGCGGCCGGCCTTGCGCTGGGCGGCGGACAGGAACGGCATGATCGCGAGCGACAGGGCGGCGATGACGATGCCGGGGACCGACCGTTCCGCCTCTCCCGGGCCGGCCAGCGCGCGGACGGCGTCGACGGTCACGTACGCGGCGAGCGCGACGAACGACACGGCGATGATCCGCAGGGTCCGCTGCTCCCGTGCCTCGCGGACGGCGTGGTCCCGGGCGGAGAACTGCCAGGCCACCGCGGCGGCAGAGGAGACCTCGACGATCGAGTCGAGCCCGAAGCCGATCAGCGCGGTGGAGGAGGCGATCGTGCCGGCGGTGATGGCGGCGATCGCCTCGATGACGTTGTAGGCGATGGTCGCGGCGACCAGCAGGCGTACCCGCTGGGCGAGCGCTTCGCGGCGGGCCGGGGAGGGGCCGAGGGGTATGGGTATCTCGGCGGCCATGGTCAGCAGCAGCCCTTCGTCTCGGCGTCGGTGCACGTGCGGTCGGCCTCGACGGCCACCACGGTGGCGCTCAGGTCGTCCAGGGCATGGCCGAGACGTTCGTCAGCGAGCTCGTAGCGCGTGCGGCGACCGTCCGGGACGGTGACGACCAGGCCGCAGTCCCGCAGGCACGCCAGGTGGTTCGACAGCCGGGTCCGCGAGACGCCGAGCGCGTCGGCGAGGTCGGCCGGGTAGGCGGGGGCATCGCGCAGGGCGAGCAGGATGCGGCAGCGGATCGGGTCGGCGAGCGCGCGGCCGAACCGGGCCAGCACCTCGATGTCGGAAGCGATGGTCAGCACACCATGAGAGTACACAGAATCCTGAATTCAGGAAATCGTGGATCGTCTGGCGGATTGGCATCGGGGTGCGGGAGTTGGCCTGCGTCTGCTGTCTGCGCCCGCCGTCGGCGGCACTCTCAGGCGGTCCGACGGTCCGACGGTCCGACGGTCCGACGGTCGGGTGATCCTATGAGCGGTGTCGGCATGTCGACTCTCTGCGTCCGCGCACGCGTGCTTGCGTCGAAGACCACAACCGGTGGCCCCCGCCCCGGTCGTTCGCGAGCAGCGAAGGGTGTCACCATGTCCCCCACCTCCTGCGCGCGGCTGCGTGACGCCCGAGCGCTCGCCGCCCTCGGGCTGGCCGCCGGAATCGCGGTGCCCGCCGCGCTCCTCGGCGGTCCGCAGGCCGTCGCCCACCCGGCCCCCGCCTCCTTAACGGCCGGGACAGCGGCCGAGGCCGCCGAGGAGCAACCCTCCTGCGGTGATCCGGGCGCCAAGGAGTTCCCCATCGAGGCCCGGATCCAGGACGCCCCGAAGACGTACGCCTCCGGCGGGGGCTACGGCACCTGGTTCCTCGACCTCACCAACACCACCGACACCGCCTGTCGCGCCCTGCACCCGGTGCTCGTGCTCAACGACGAGGACCGCAAGCTGACCACCGAGCAGATCCAGCTGAAGTTCTCCGAGCCCGGCCGCCCGGGCACCGAACACCGCGTGACCTGGGAGACCACCGACCGCCACGAACAGATCGGCGTCTTCGACGGCGACCCCGGGTCGGCCTCCGCCGCCGGCTCCGAGGAGTCCGAAGACGGCTTCCTCGGGTTCACCGTGCCCGCCGGCGCCACCATCGGCGTCCGGGTCCGGATGGCCTTCACCTCCGACGCCGCACCCGGCCGGGTCACCGCCCACGCCGCCGTCGTCCAGCGCCGCCACCAGGACAAGGCCAAGGGGGGCGGCCGTGAGGACGGCGAGTGGGTGGGGGAGTCGGAGGCGTACCGGTTCGTGATCGTCGACGGTGCCACGGGCGAGGTGCCCCGGCCGGAGCGCTCCGAGGAGGACGGCGGCGACCGTACGGACGTTCCCGCGGAGCCCCGCCCCCGTACGGACGCGTCCTCCGCCGCGCCCACCCCCACCCCTACTCGCACCCCCACCCCCATTCCCACCCACACCGGCCCCGGCAAGGAGCCCGCTCCGGACCCCAGCTCCCTATCCCGGCCGGACGGGCCCACGGCCCCCCGGGAAGCCGGCGGCGGCAAGGAGCGGCCCACGCGCCCGCCCCACTACGCGACCGGGCGCCCGCTCCCCGAACTCGCCCGCACCGGACCGGAACTGCTGCCCTGGGCCGGAGCGAGTGCCGCGGCGCTCGTCCTCTGCGGCGGCGTCCTCGTGATGAAGGGCCGCCGGATGCGCCGGCCCACCCGCTGACCGCGACCAGGCCGTTCACCTGGATCTGCCAGCATCGGGCGGTGGACTACCCGAACGACCAGGCACCTGGCGCACCCATCCGCTCCGGCATCCCGGAGCACGGCCGCATCCCCAAGTTCTACGCGGTCAAGGCCCAGATCTCGCTGCTCCTCGACGCGTTGGGCGAGGGCGGGCTCCTGCCCACCGAGCGGGATCACGCCCTGCGCCACGAGGTGTCGCGCGAGACCGTCCGGCAGGCGCTGCGCGAGCTCCTGCTGGAGGGGCGGCTGCGCCGGCAGGGGCGCGGGACCGTCGTCGCCGGGCCCAAGCTGGAGCAGCCGTGATCCTGGCGACCGGCGCCCGGCTCGGCGGGCTGGTCCGTGAACTGGCCGGGCCCGAGCTGCCCGTGCGCCGCGTATCCAGGAGCGCTCCACCGACCCCTTCGAGGCCCTGTACCCGGCGCTCGCCGGACGCGTCGACGAGACCGGCATCCCGGCCGGCGTCCTCGGCTGGACCCACACCGCGCCCAGCGGCTGGTCGGTCATCAACTCCGCGATGGGCACCGGGGAGTGGCCGAGTGGCGCGGCTGGTCCTTCGCCACCGACGAGTTCTGGAGCCGCACCCAGCGCGACCAGTCCCGTGAGCTGAACGTGCGCTCGCGCGGGATCTTCGCGGTGGCCGACTCCGACGAGTGGGACGACAAGGCATCCTCCGGCCCGTACGGCTCCACGCTGGTCACCCCGGCGTACGCGGTCGGCGGCAAGTCCACCGCAAGGCTGGACTTCACCCCGCTACACCGGCGCCGACAACTGGTACTGGGTGATCGACGGGGTCAAGATCACGGCGGGCTAATTATGCTGGGGGTGCCGGGACGGCGTGGTCCGGGCGCCCCCAGCGTGCAGTACGTACGGCAGGAGTCCCCGCACATGGCAGACCGCAAGCCGATCACTTCCTGGCTCACCGACATGGACGGCGTCCTCATCCACGAGGGCACCCCCATCCCCGGCGCCGACGCCTTCATCAAGCGGCTGCGGGATTCCGGGCTCCCCTTCCTCGTCCTCACCAACAACTCCATCTACACCGCCCGCGACCTGCACGCCCGCCTCGCCCGCATGGGCCTGGACGTGCCCGTGCAGAACATCTGGACCTCCGCTCTGGCCACCGCCCAGTTCCTGGACGACCAGCGCCCCGGCGGCACGGCGTACGTCATCGGCGAGGCCGGGCTCACCACCGCGCTGCACGACATCGGGTACGTCCTGACCGACCACGCCCCGGACTACGTGGTGCTCGGCGAGACCCGTACGTACAGCTTCGAGGCGCTCACCAAGGCGATCCGGCTGATCAACGCGGGCGCCCGCTTCATCTGCACCAACCCGGACGAGACCGGGCCGTCCGCCGAGGGCCCGCTGCCCGCCACCGGTGCGGTCGCCGCGCTGATCACCAAGGCCACCGGCAAGCAGCCGTACTTCGCGGGCAAGCCCAACCCGCTGATGATGCGGACCGGGCTGAACGCCATCGGTGCCCACTCCGAGACCAGCGCCATGATCGGCGACCGCATGGACACCGACGTCCTGGCGGGTCTGGAGGCGGGGATGCAGACGTTCCTGGTCCTCACCGGCCTGACGGGTGTCGCGGACGTCGACCGCTACCCGTTCCGGCCGTCCCACGTCGTCGACTCCATCGCGGACCTGGTCGACCTCATCGACCTGCCGGACCAGGCGGACCGCCCCTGACCTGGTATCCCCCTGACCCGGCACCTCATCCGACCTGCGTGAACCGCATCCGCGGTCCCTTGCTTATCGCTCGAATGGAGGACTGCGGATGCGGGCCGCGGGCCCAGGCGTGAACCTTTCCCTAGGAGGTTCACGATGCGTTCCACGCCCATCACGTTCTGTGCCGCAGCGGCGGCCGCGCTCATAGCCCTGCCCGTGTCCGCCGCCCAGGCATCGCCGGCCGCCCGGGCCGGCGACGACGACCGGAGAACCGGCACCGTTTCGGTCACCCCGTCCACGATCGCCCCGGGCGGGCAGGTGGAACTCTGGGTCGACGTCTGCGGCAAGGGCCGTCAGGCCAAGGGCAACTCCGACGCCTTCGTCTCGGAAGCCCGCTTCGCCCCCGCCGACGGGAAGGGCCTCTTCGCCGAGGCCACCATCCGCTCCGACGCCGAGCCCCGCTCCTACGACGTCTGGGTGACGTGCAAGGACGGCAAGGGCAAGGCGACCGGCACCCTCACCGTCATCCACCACACCCGCCCCTCGCCCGTGGCCCCCGTCAAGGCGGGCGGCGGAGGCACCGCCACCCTGGCCGAGCGGGCCGCCGAGTCCGAGGGCCCCGGCACCCGGCACGCGGTGATCGGCCTCGTCCTCGCCGCCGTCGCCTCCGTGGCCTTCGCCCTGCGCACCTCGCGCCGCCGCCGCGACCCGGCCGCGGACTGACATGTCCGCCCCGGACCGCCCGGCAGGCACCGGGCGACTGCTCACCGGTGTGGCCTGGGCCGTGCTGCTGCTCGGCCTCTGGCTCTGGGGGCGCGACGCGTCCGGCGGGATGTCGGCCCCGACCACCGGGGACGTCGCCGCGGTCGGCCGCCCGCTCGGGGCCCCGCTGCCCCCGGCGCACGAACCGGTCGAGGGCGCCGCCCCGCGCAGCGTCGAGGTCCCGTCGGTCGGGATCGACGCCCCGGTCGTCCGGCGCGGGCTCGACGAGGACGGGGCCATCGACCCGCCCCCGTACGACCTGCCGCAGACAGCCGGCTGGTACGGCAAGGGCACCCAGCCCGGCGCCGAGGGGGCGGCCCTGCTCGTCGGCCACGTCGACACCGAGACCAAGCCCGCCGTCTTCTACGGGCTCAGCGCTGTGCGGCCCGGCGAGAAGGTCCGGGTGACCCGGGACGACGGCAGCGTCGCCGAGTTCACCGTGGACGACGTCCAGGTCGTCACCCGGGAACGCTTCGACGCCGAGAAGGCGTACGGGCCCCGCGTGGACGGCCGGGCGGAGCTGCGGCTGATCACCTGCGGCGGGACGTACGACCAGAAGTCCCGCTCGTACACGGCGAACGTGGTGGTCTCCGCCTACCTCACGGGTGCGCGGAACGCGTCGTGAGGGAGTGAAGGACACCCGGCCCGGTCGGCGCGCCCCTCGACGCCTGATTGGTTGTCGCACGAATCCCTAGTACTGCACACTTC